>JBBREW010000259.1:0-4643 GCA_038225335.1 Rhodobacterales bacterium | reverse complement strand
CTATGCGCTGAACCCCGACATCAAGGTGATCGCGCCCTGGCGGGAATGGGATCTGACCAGCCGCACCAAGCTGCTGGAATTCGCAGAGGCGAACCAGATTCCCGTGGCCAAGGACAAGCGCGGCGATGCACCGTTCAGTGTCGACGCGAACCTGCTGCACACGTCGTCCGAAGGCAAGGTTCTGGAAAACCCGGCCGAAGAAGCACCCGAATACGTCTATCAGCGCACCGTCGATCCAGAGCAGGCCCCCGACACCCCCGAAATGCTGGAAATCACATTCGAACGTGGTGACGCCGTAGCGATCAACGGCGAGGCCATGTCGCCCGCCACGATCCTGACGAAGCTGAACGAGATCGGCGGCGCGCACGGCGTCGGGCGTCTTGATCTGGTGGAAAACCGGTTTGTCGGGATGAAATCGCGCGGCATCTATGAAACGCCGGGCGGCACGATTTTGCTGGAAGCGCACCGCGGCATCGAACAGATCACGCTGGACAGCGGTGCGGGTCACCTGAAGGACAGCATCATGCCGCGCTATGCAGAGCTGATCTATAACGGATTCTGGTTCAGCCCGGAGCGTGAGATGTTGCAGGCCCTGATTGACAAAAGTCAGGAACACGTCACCGGCACCGTACGCGTGAAACTGTACAAGGGGTCCGTGCGGACGGTCGCGCGCTGGTCGGATCACAGCCTGTATTCCGAAGCGCATGTGACATTCGAGGATGACGCAGGGGCCTATGACCAGACAGATGCGCAGGGTTTCATCCAACTGAACGCGCTGCGTCTGAAATTGCTGGCGTCCCGTGACCGTCGTCTGGCGTCCAAGGGCTAAGGAAAAAAACATCCCCGCCTGCACGGTGATGCAGGCGGGGCTAACAAGACTACTCTTTAAAAACAGGACGTTACTGCGGTCTGGACAGCAACGTTTTTCAAAAAACTACCGGGTTTCAAACATACCGGGAAGGACTAAATCGCCCTGTCCTAATTACTAACGAGAGTCGGCGGCAGAAGGTTGCAAGTCATTTAACTTTATTAATTGCCCGGGCCGCCAGGCGATCGAAATGCGGCATCGCCCGCAGTGCAAGTTGGGCCGCCGGGCCTGACAGGTCGGGCAATGCGCCCTCTGGCCCGGCGAACCCGGTGCTGTCGTGCACCGCGCCATACCAGTGTTTTGCCCAGACCCCGTCATCCGCGTGACCCCTCGCAGGCCATGACAGCATCGCCGGGTCACGGGGCAGACCGATCAGGGCGCACAGCCTGTCCAGCATCCCGGCAGGGTTGGCGCGGATATCGGCACTGTCGATGACAAGGCCCCCGATCCGGTCATACAGCGCCGTCTGTGCCGCAAACCCCACATCCGCGTACGTCACGCTGTCCCGTTTGGCCCCATAGCTTGCAATCACGCGGGCGGGGTGCCGGATCAGGTGGATGTTCACGCAGGCGGCGGTCCAGTCCAGTGGAAAGCCGTCGATCATGTGGTGCGCCATGTGTTTCATGTAATGATGCGCCTTGCCCTGCGGCACCGGTCCGGCACACCGGGCGGCCACGACCGCAGGATCGGTGGGCTGGCTGGCAAGGATGGCATCGCGCATCGGATGGTCCAGCCCCGTGGCGGCAAGGTAGGCGGCGTAGAACGGCTCGTCCGTCACGGCGCAATCGGGGCGCGTTCCAAAGCTGTACATCATCGCGGTGGACAGGTTGCGTGGCCCGGACCACATGGCAATCTTCATCTGGGCACCTTTCAGGGACGGGTGGCGATCAGCGCCGCATACAGGTCGCGCAGGCGCTGGGTCATGGGTCCGATCTGACCTGTGCCGATCTGACGGCCGTCGATCTGGCCCACGGGCGTCTGCGCGCCAAAGGTGCCAGTCAGGAACGCCTCGCAGGCGTCATAGGTATCAACAAGGCTGAAATTCCGTTCAAACACCGGGATTGCGTTGGCACGGCACAGGTCGATCACCGCCTGCCGGGTGATCCCGTTCATGCAATAATCGCCGGTGCTGGTCCACACGGCCCCCTTGCGCACGATGAAAAAGTTGCAGGCGTTGGTCGTGTTCACAAAGCCATGCACATCCAGCATCAGCGCCTCGTCCGCGCCGGCCTTTTGTGCGGCGATGCAGGCCAGAATGCAGTTCAGTTTCGAATGGCTGTTCAGCTTGGGGTCCTGCGTCATCGGCAGGCCGCGCTGGTGTGCGACGGCGGCCAGCGTGATGGGGCGCGGGATGGACGGGCGGGAATGTTCCATGATGATGACCATGGTGGGACCGGACTGCGACAGGCTGGGATGCTGGAACGGGCGCACCTTGACCCCGCGCGTGATCATCAGACGGGCGTGGGCGTCGGTTGTCATCCCGTTGGCCGCCTGCGTTTCATGCAGCGCGGCAATGACACCGGCGCGGTCCATGCCGATATCAAGGTCGATCGCCTTGGCCGCACCGAACAGCCGGTCCATGTGGTGATCCAGAAAAGCCCAGTGACCATCGTGCAGGCGCAACCCTTCCCAGATGCCATCGCCCAGCATGAAACCGCTGTCATAGACACTGACAACCGCTTCGGCGCGGGGTTTCAGAGCGCCGTCCACCCAGATCAGGATGTCGGCGTTGCGGGGATCGTCGGCGGCGTGGTGGGTCGAAACCTCTGCGGTCATGGCAAAGTCCTGTCATGGATCAAGGGCGGCAGTCACACCCACGTGACAACCGGTGGGGTCGCTTGCCAGACGCACACTAGGGGGTTCAGATTGCCCGCAACAGGGAGGACAGCAATGTTCACGACAATCAAACGGATTAAAAAAGCGGCCATCGCGCTGGGCGCTTTTGCAGTGGTGGCCGCAGCGCCGCAAGCGGCTGTGGCCCAGCAACAGACAGCGATCCTTGCGGGGGGCTGTTTCTGGTGTATCGAGGCCGATTTCGAAAGCGTGCCGGGCGTCGGCGACGTGATCTCTGGCTATACCGGCGGGACCACGACGAACCCGACGTATAATCAGGTGACGGGGGGCAATACCGGCCATTTCGAGGCGGTGATGATCCCCTTTGATGCCAGCGTCATCAGTTACCGCGAAATTCTGGACCTGTTTTTCCGCAGCGTCGATCCGACGGACGGCGGCGGGCAGTTCTGCGACCGGGGCGACAGTTACCGCACCGGCATTTTCGTGACCACACAGGAACAGTCGAACGCGGCGACGGCGGCCAAGACGGCAGCACAGCAGGAACTGGGCCGCCAGATCGTGACCCCGATCTTGCAGGCCGAAACGTTCTATCGGGCAGAAGCCTATCATCAGGACTATTACAAGGGCAGCAAGGTGATCCTGACCCGTGGCGGTCCACAGCGACAGTCAGACGCCTATGATTTCTATCGCAGCGGCTGTGGGCGCGACGCGCGTGTGGCAGAGCTTTGGGGTGCGGACGCGCCGTTTCTGAAATGACGGCGCGCGCGGCATGACCCGGATCAGGGTCTGAAATCTTCCATGTCTTTCAGATCGGGGATCACATCGGCGGTGCCGTGGCGCGTGACCATCAGCGCCGCGGCCCGCATCGCCAGATTGATCGCCTGCGCCATCGGTTGCCCCCGATCAAGGCCCGCCAGCACATAACCCGTAAAGGTGTCGCCAGCCCCGGTCGTGTCCACCGGTGTCACCGGGACGGCGTCGAAATGCTGGCGCCCCTGAGGTCCGAACCAGTCGGCCCCATCCGCACCCAGCGTCACAATGACATCGCGCACATCCAGCGTTTCCGGGCGCTGCCCGATCGCGCGTTCCAGCTGATCCGCCTCGACCCGGTTCAGAAACAGCAGGTCGATATGCGGCAACACCGCGCGGACCCGGTCCGCGTCAAAGGGGGCAGCGGCATAGGCGACCTTCAACCCCATCTTGCGGCCAAGGGTGGCTGCGGTGCGTTGCAGGTTCGTCTCGTTCTGGATCAGCAGCCAATCACCGGTCTGCGCCTCTGCCATGGCTTCTTGCAGGATCGCCTGCGGGATCGCGTTGTTGGCACCGGGGAACAGGATAATCATGTTTTCGCCCTGCGGATCGACGGTGATCACGGCCTGCGCCGTGTCTTCGTCCACCCGCGCGATGAACCGGGTATCGACGCCGTATTCCATCAGCCGGTCCACGGCCCATTCGCCATCATCGCCCACGGCCCCGATGTGATGCACGGTGGCCGCAGCGCGGGCGGCGGCGACGGACATATTGGTCCCCTTGCCACCCAGAAAAATCTCTCTGCCGGTGGATAGCAGGGTTTCGCCCGCCATGGGAATATGCGGCACCGCATAGATGAAATCCGCGTTGATGGACCCAAGGTTCCAGATCGCCATTACCGTGTCCTTTGTCTGGGTCAGCCGACGTTGCAGGCAGCGATGACTGCCATGTTCAGGATATCGTTCACCGTGCTGACGGTCGAACAGATCTGGATCGGCTTGTCGATGCCGGACAGGATCGGGCCGATCACGGTCGCGCCTGCCATTTCCTGCATCAGTTTCACACTGATGCTGGCGGAATGGCGGGCCGGCACAACCAGCACATTCGCGGGACCCGTCAGGCGGCTGAAGGGATAATGCGCCTGCGCTGCCGGGTTCAGGGCCACATCGACGGTCATTTCGCCTTCGTATTCGAAATCGACGCCGCGCGCGTCCAGCACGGTCGGCGCGAT
>JBBREW010000258.1:0-4715 GCA_038225335.1 Rhodobacterales bacterium | reverse complement strand
TCAATCGCGACGATCGGCCCAAGGTCCAGCCCGTCCGGCAGATCATCGTGGTATAGGGTATTTGCCATGCACTGCGCCTTTAAGCTGTCATGGATCAGATAGGCTGTGGGGGCTGACCGCTCAACCCCTTATGCATGCGGGCGGCGGGACGGTGTGAATGTGGCACGGATGGGCAGGTGATCAGACGCGGCACGGGTCAGGGCGGTGTCGATCATGTCCAGATCATGCAGCCGCAGATCGCGGCTGAGTCCGATGCGGTCCAGCGGGGCCAGACGCCAGCGGGCATGGAACGAATGACCCGGAGACCGCAGATCGAAGTGCTGGTTCAACGGACCCAGACCCCGGTGCGGCGACCATTCGTTCAGATCGCCCGCGATGACGGTCGGGCAAGGCTGTTGGGTGTCAAGCCAGTCCAGCACGGCGTGTTGCTGCCCCATGCGCGACCGGCGCAACAGGCCCAGATGCAGGCCCAGCACCCGCAGCGGCCCCTGCGGAGTCGCAATCAGGGCGGCGACAGCGCCGCGTGGCTCCAGTCCGGGCAGGGCGATGCGATGGGTCTGCGTCACCGTCCAGTCCGGCCGCACAAGGATCGCGTTTCCGTGCCAGCCAAGGCTGACATCGGTCACAGACAGCGGAACCGGCACCAGCCCGCTGGCGTCGATGCGGTTCAGGGGCAAGGCGGCCGGCCGCTGGCCAAGGCGCAGATCCGCTTCCTGAAGGATCACGATATCGGCCTTGAGTTCCGTCAGAATGGACAGGATTCGCATGGGATCGCGGCGACGGTCGGTCCCCATCGCCTTGCGGATATTGTAACTGACCAGCTGGATCGGCGGCGATGTCGACATCACAACACCGGTGCGCCGATGCGGAACAGCCCTTCGCCGATCCGGCGCAGGGCGTTGGCAGGGCGGATCCCGGTTGTCGTCCGGGCTGCCATGCGGTCGAACCAGTCGGCCAGCTGCGCCACGGTGGCGGTGTCGTGCAGGAACAGCGTATCCTCGAAATTCAGCAGCATGCTGCGGACATCGAAATTGGTGGACCCGACAAAGGCCACCGTGTCGATGACCCCGGCCTTTGCGTGGATCATGCCCGGGGCATACATCAGGACCTTGCACCCCGCGTTCTGCAATTCGCGCAGATAGGCACCACGGGCAAAGTCGGCGATTTTCTGGTTTGATTTGCGCGGGACCATTAGGCGCACATCGACCCCCCGTCGCCCGGCGATGGTCAGCGCCTCTGCCAGAGTGTCGGTGGGCAGGAAATAGGGGGTGACAATCCAGATACGGCTGTCCGCCCGGTGGATCGCGTTGACAAACGCGTCGTGCAGGCCGTCGTGGCGCAGGTCCGGTCCCGATGGCACCACCTGCGCCACGGTCGGCCCGGCCCCCGGGGGGATCAGGGGCGCGGGGTCGATGGCGTCACCCCCGGTGCCGTCCCAGTCAGAGGCGAACACATCGTCAAAACTGGCAACCGCCGGACCGCGCAGGGTAAAGGCAAGATCGGCCCAGACATCATCGCTGTCGCCCATGTAATCCTTGCCCACGTTCATGCCGCCCGCAAAAGCGGTGGCGTTGTCGACCACCACGATCTTGCGGTGGTTGCGCAGGTTCAGATGGCCCCGCATCGGCGGTTGCACGAAGGGCGAGAAATAATGCACCTCTCCGCCTGCGGCGAGGAGCGCCTTGATCGCGCGGCGCGGCGGAAACAGCGAACCAAGGCGATCCACGATCAGCCGCACCTTGACCCCGGCCTGCGCCCGTTCGGTCAGTGCCGCGACAAAGGCCCGCCCGATATCGTCGCGGGCCACGATGTAGAATTGCGCATCAATCCGCGTCTGTGCGCCCTGCACCAGCGCCAGCAGGGCGTCCTTTGCCTGTCTGGGCTGGTCGTGCAGGATGAAATCATGACCGCCCACCGCACCCGGCAACCGGTAGCTGCGCAGCATCCGGTCCAGCGTGCTGATCGGCGGCGCATCGGTAACGGCGCGCAGGGTCAAGGCCCCCGGACCAGTCGCCCGCTTGCGCACCCCGAGGCCCACAAAAATAGGGATCGCCAGATAGGGTGCGGCGATCAGAAACAGCAACCACGCCGCCGTCGATTGCGGCGACCGGCGTTGTTGTAGCAAAAAGGCCGCCGCTGCCAGCACCAGAAAGCTGACAAGGACGATTTCCGCATGGGTGATCAGCCAGTCGAACGGCACGCAATTCTCCTGTCGTTGCGGCCTAGTTCAGGCTGCGTGCCGGATTGTCCATCGTTTCCAGCAGGTCGGCAATCACATCCGGCAAGGCGGCGTGATCGTGAAACAGGCGGTCGTGCGGCAGATCGGCAAGGGGGCGGTGGCTGTAACCCCCTGAAAACAGGACAAAGGCGATGCCTGCGGCGGCGGCGGTATCGGCATCGACATCGCTGTCACCGATAAAAAGGAACGTGGCGTTTTCCCCCATACCGCAGGCGGCACAGGCGGCGTGCAAGGGGGCGGGATCGGGTTTGCGTTGTGGCAGGCTGTCGCCCGCAATGATGGCCGTGAACAGATGATCCATGCGCAGATGCGCCAGCACCGCGCGGGTCGGGCCTGCCGGTTTGTTGGTGCAGATCGCAAGGGTATGGCCCGCAGCGTGCAGGGTTTCCAATGCGGCAACCGCACCGGGATAAATCTGTGTCAGGGTCACGGCGGCGTCATAGCGGGACAGAAAATCCGCCATCATGGGGCCTTGTTCGCTGTCGGGAATGGCGCGGGCCGCGCGCAGCCGCTGGATGAACACGGCGGCACCGCTGCCGATGAACCGGTGGGTATCGTCCAGCGTGATCGGCGCCTGCCCCATCGGCAGCAATAGGGTATTGGCGATCCTGCGGATATCCGGGGCGCTGTCGATCAGCGTGCCATCAAGGTCGAAAACGAGGCCTGCCATAAAACAACACGTTCCTTGATGAAGGATGATTTATGGTAAAAACCAAGGAAGCCGACTTTGGTGCCCAGGAGAGGACTCGAACCTCCACGTCCTTGCGAACACTAGCACCTGAAGCTAGCGCGTCTACCATTCCGCCACCTGGGCAGGTGTCGTGGTGGGGATTTAGAAGGCGCACCGCAGAGTGTCAACGCGAATTTGACGCCTTTTGGATAAATCGTCGCGGCGGTCGGGTCGGCGTTTCGGCTTGTCTGATTACAGGGTGCGGTCTAAACCCGCAACAGCAGCGAAAGAGGCATCCCATGTCCCAGTTAGTGACCATTTTCGGCGGTTCCGGTTTTGTCGGCCGCTATATCGCCCGGCGACTGGCCAAGGATGGCTGGCGTATCCGGGTGGCCTGTCGCAACCCGAACGAGGCGATGTTCGTGCGCACCTACGGGGCTGTGGGGCAGGTTGAACCCGTGTTCTGCAACATCCGGGATGACGAATCCGTCAGGGCCGTGACGCGGGGGTCCGACGCGGTCATCAACTGTGTCGGTGTCCTGGCAGAGGCTGGCAAGAACACCTTTGCCGCCGTGCAGGCAGAGGCACCGGGTCGGATTGCCCGGATTGCCGCCGCGGAAAACGTGCGGCGCATGATCCAGATTTCGGCCATCGGCGCAGATGCCGGTGCGGCCAGCGCCTATGCCAGAACGAAGGCTGCGGGCGAACAGGCTGTGCTGGAACACATGCCGGATGCGGTGATCTTGCGCCCGTCCATCGTGTTCGGGCCAGAGGATGAATTCTTCAACCGCTTTGCCGGAATGTCGCGGATGGGGCCGGTGTTGCCCGTTGTCGGGGCGGATACGCTGTTCCAGCCGGTCTTTGTCGATGATGTGGCGGCGGCTGCGGCCGTGGCGTTGCAGGACCCGACCCTGCGCGGCGTGTATGAACTGGGTGGGCCAGATGTCGCGAGTTTCAGAGAGTTGATGCAGGTCATGCTGGGTATCGTGCAGCGCAATCGTCTGATCCTGAATATCCCGTTTCTGGCCGCCCGCGGCATGGCTGCGGGGTTCGGTGTGCTGAAAATGTTGTCCCTTGGACTTGTCACGCCGCCCCTGACGACCGATCAGGTCCGCAATCTTGCGGTTGATAATGTCGTATCGGACGGCGCGCGGGGTTTTGCGGATCTTGGTCTGACACCCACGGCGATGGAATCCGTGCTACCTGACTATCTGTGGCGTTTCCGCCCGTCCGGCCAGTATGCCGCGATCAAGAACAGCGCCAAGAACCTGAAGTAGACTGAGGCCTCATGGAACAATCGAACACAATTATTGCCCTCATCCTTGGCGTGATCGAGGGGCTGACGGAGTTCATTCCCGTATCATCGACCGGGCATCTGCTGCTGGCAGGGCATTTTCTGGGGTTCGACAGCGCCGGGCGCACGTTCGAGGTGGTGATCCAGCTGGGGGCCGTGCTGGCGCTGCTGACGATCTATTTCGGCAAGCTGTGGCGCGTGTTCCGCGACGCGCCGCGCGATCCGGTGGCCCGGCGTTTCATCATTTCGGTGCTGATCGCGTTTCTGCCTGCGGTCGTGATCGGTGTGCTGGCCCATGATTTCATCAAGACCGTCCTGTTCGAGACACCCCGCCTGATTGCCGTCATGCTGGTGCTGGGGGGGATCGTGCTGCTGTTCGTGGACCGGATGGCACCCAGCCCGCAGCACGACGATGCGACCGCCTTTCCGGTCAAGATGTCGCTGAAGATCGGGTTTATCCAGTGTCTGGCGATGGTGCCGGGTGTGTCCCGGTCCGGGGCCACCATCGTTGG
>JBBREW010000257.1:0-4718 GCA_038225335.1 Rhodobacterales bacterium | reverse complement strand
GTGGCGACGGTGACCTGTCGCGCGGCTTCTGTCCGGCCGCGCAGGGTGATGGCGTTGTCCAGTGGCCGGGCGGTGGACAGCAGCGCCACCACACGCACGCCGGGGTCAGCCGCCACAGGGTCAGCTGCCACGTCGGGCGCTGTCGTTGTCTGACCGGCCGTGGCCGCGGCGGCGCGCGGGTCCGGATCGCGTCCCGCAAAGGCCATCAGGCGGTCCCTGTCGAAAACGATGGCATAAAGGATAAAAGTGACAATGACCGCAATCAACACTGGCATCAGCTTCATGCCGGATCCTTTCGTACGAAACGGCGCGTGTGGTCCTCTCACTGGCGCGTGACGGTCCACAGACGCGCAATATGCGACAACCGCACTCTGCTCAAGCGTGATGAGGGGGGCTGCACTGCGGCACAAAGGCGCGAGGCCTGACGCGCGGGCCTTGGCTTTCCCGGTCGGATCACGCTAAGAAGCGGCCATACAAGCTGCCCTGCGGGTGCGGCGACCGGGGGACCGCAGATGAGCGATACAGACAGTTTCATCACCGAGGTGAGCGAAGAAGTCCGGCGTGACAAGCTTTATGCCATGATGCGCCGCTATGGCTGGATCGCTGTCGTGGCGGTCATCGCTCTTGTGGGCGGCGCCGCCTGGACCGAATACAGCCGCGCACAGGACCGCGCCCGCGCAGAGGCGACGGGTGATGCCCTGTTGGCCGCACTGGAAGCGCCCGATGCCGCCGCCCGCGCAGAAGCATTGACCACCGTGACGGCAGGACCGCGATCCGCCCCGGTCATGGCGCTGATGACGGCTGCGGCCCAGCAGGATGCGGGTGACGCTGTGGCTGCCGTGGCGACCCTGAACGGGCTGGCCGCAGATGCCGCAGCGCCGCGGATTTACCGCGATCTGGCCGCCTTCAAGGCTGCCACACTGGACGATGGCACGGACCCTGCGGCCCGCCGCGCGGCGCTGGAAACCCTGGCGTCCCCCGGTGCGCCCTTTGCTCTTCTGGCCAGTGAACAGCTGGCCATTCTGGATCTGGCGGCGGGGGATACCGACGCCGCCATTGCCGGGCTGACCCGGATCCTGCAGGACGCTGCGGTGACGCAGGGCTTGCGTGACCGGGCGCAAACCCTGATGGTGGCGCTGGGCGCGCCGCTGCCCGCCGATCTGACACAGACCAACCCGTGAAAGGGCGCGCAGCCGTGATATCCAAGACCCTGAGCGCGAGCCTTGTGGCGTTGACCGCCCTTGCCGCCTGCGGCGAATCCGACATCATTCTGCCCGGCCCCCGTGAAGCCATCCGTGCCGAAGCGGCAGAGGTCAACCGTGCCGTGCCGATCAGCCTTGCTGCACCGCAGGTCAATGCCAGTTGGACCCATCGCAACGGTGCGGCGGACCATACCACGCCGCAACCGGCGCTGGCGGCCAACCTGACCCAGATTTTCGCCGTTGATATCGGCGAAGGCGACAGCCCCGGCGCGCGGATCACCGCCGATCCGGTCGTGGCCGGCGGGATCGTCTATACGCTTGATGCGCGGTCGCGTGTCGCGGCCACCACAACCGGGGGTGCGGCGGTCTGGGCCACGGATGTGACACCGCCCACGGTCGCGCCGACGTCGGCGTCGGGTGGCGGGCTTGCCTTTGGTGCGGGGCGGTTGTTCGTCTCGACCGGGTTCGGCACGCTGACCGCCCTTGATCCGGCCACGGGTGCCGTGCTGTGGACGCAGGATCTGGCGGCCCCCGGCACGTCGGCCCCGACCGTCATGGGCGATCTGGTCTTTGTCGTCAGCCGCGACAGCACCGCCTGGGCGATCGAGGTCGCGAACGGTCGCATCCGGTATCAGCTGGACGGTGTGCCGTCGGTCACGTCGTTTGGCGGTGGTGCCGGGGCTGCGGTCAGCGATGATCTGGCCGTGCTGCCTTTCCCCTCGGGAGAGGTGATCGGCGTGTTCCCCCAAGGCGGCATCCAGCGCTGGTCCGCAATCATCAGCGGTGACCGGCCGGGGCAGGCCATCGGTGCGTTGTCGGATATCTCGGGCGACCCGGTCATCGACGGCAACCGCGTTTATGTGGGCAATTTTTCCGGTGTCACGGCGGCCATCGACAGCTTTTCGGGCGAACGGGTCTGGACCGCGAATGAAGGCGCCAGCGGCCCGGTCTGGCCTGCGGGCGGATCGGTGTTCATGGTCAACGACCTGAACGAACTGGTCCGTCTGGATGCCGCCGATGGTGCGCCGATCTGGCGGACAGCCATGCCGGACTTTGTCGAAACCGGTCGCCTTTTGTGGCGCGGGCGGACGGTGTTTGCGCATTTCGGCCCGATCATGGCTGGAAACCGGCTGGTGGTGGCGTCTTCGGACGGGCAGTTGCGGTCGTTTGATCCCACGTCAGGTGCCTTGCTGGGGGCTGTGCCCTTGCCGGGCGGTGCCGCGTCCACCCCTGCCGTCGCCAATGGTGTGCTTTACGTCGTCAACAAGAACGGACAACTGCTGGCTTTCCGTTAAGGGCAAAGCGGTGTATGGCCCGGCCTTGACCTGCCGGAGTTGTGCCAGATGACCTTTACCCTTGCCCTTGTGGGCCGACCCAATGTCGGCAAATCCACCCTGTTCAACCGGTTGGTGGGCAAAAAGCTGGCCCTTGTTGACGACACGCCCGGCGTGACCCGCGACCTGCGCGAAGGTCCCGGCCGCATTGCCGATATCCGCTTTACCGTGATCGACACCGCCGGTCTGGAAATGGCGACGGACGAATCGTTGCAGGGCCGGATGCGCAAGCTGACGGAACGGGCCGTGGAAATGGCCGATGTCTGTCTGTTCATCATCGACGCCCGCGTCGGTGTGCTGCCTGCCGACCGGATGTTCGCCGACATCCTGCGCAAGAAGAACGCCCATGTGATCCTTGCCGCCAACAAGGGCGAAGGCAAGGCCGCCGATGTCACCATCCTGGAGGCCTATGCCCTGGGTCTGGGAGAACCGATCCGGATTTCCGCCGAACACGGCGAAGGCATGGGCGAGTTGATGGACGTGTTGCGTCCCCTGTCCGAACAGTTCGAGGAACGCGCGCGGCTGGACGCGCCAGAGACCGATGTCGCAGTCGAGGATGACGACCCCGACGCGCCCCGCGTGCCGACCAAGGCGCGTCCCTTGCAGATTGCCGTCGTCGGGCGGCCCAACGCGGGCAAATCGACGCTGATCAACAAGATCATCGGCGAAGACCGCCTGCTGACCGGGCCAGAGGCGGGGATCACCCGCGATGCGATTTCGGTCATGACGGACTGGGCCGGTGGTCCCGACAGTGACCCGGTGCCGATGCGGATCTTTGATACAGCCGGCATGCGCAAAAAGGCACGGATCAGCGAAAAGCTGGAAAAGCTGAGTGTCAGCGACGGATTGCGGGCGGTGAAGTTCGCCGAGGTCGTCGTGGTCCTGCTGGACGTGGATATCCCCTTTGAACAGCAGGACCTGCGGATCGCCGATCTGGCCGAACGCGAGGGGCGGGCGGGCGTGATCGCGGTGAACAAGTGGGACACCGAGGACGACAAGCAGGACAAGCTGCGCGAGTTGAAAGATGAATTCACCCGGTTGTTGCCGCAGTTGCGCGGTGCGCCGCTGGTCACCGTATCGGCCAAGACCGGCAAGGGACTGGACCGACTGCAACAGGCGATCATGAAAGCCTATGATGTCTGGAACCGCCGCATCACGACCGCACAGCTGAACCGCTGGCTGACGGGGATGCTGGAACAGCACCCGCCGCCCGCCCCGGGCGGCAAGCGGATCAAGATGCGCTATGCCACGCAGGTCAAGACGCGGCCACCGGGGTTCGTGGTGATGACATCCCACCCCGATCTGGTTCCAGCCAGCTATACCCGCTATCTGGTCAACGGGTTGCGCGATGATTTCGATATGCCGGGGTCGCCGATCCGACTGACGCTGCGCGATCAGGGTGACAAGAACCCGTTCAAGGACCGCAAGTCGTCGCAGCCGTCGCGGCTGTCAAAGCACAAGAAAGCCCCCGGCAGCGACCGTTAGGTCACGCGGGGGTCCGTGCGCGGATCGGCCACGGGTGGACGCGGGGCCCAGACGGCCATGACGCAGATCAGGATCGCGACACCGCCGATGGCGGTCGCCGTGACCAGAAAATTATCCATGCCATTGGCGACGATGATCCCCACAAGCGCCCAGATGACCGCCGCAAGATAGGCCAGCGACGGCGCGCGGACATAGGTGGCGACCGACACGATCAGTGCGCCGAAAATGCCCGCAAAGGCCCAGCCATAGGCACCGAATCCGATCCCGTAGCCCGCCATCGTAGAGGCAAGCGACACAAAGCTCGCCGCTGTCAGCCAGCCCGCATAGATCGCAATGGGGCGGCGCAGCCAGCGTGCATCGCGGACAGGCGCGCGGTCCAGGGCCACCAGCGCCCCGATCAGCATCACGAAAATTGCGACCGTCGCCCAGATCGCGCTGACCTGTGCGATGGCAAGCCAAGGTGCGCCGACCGCAAGGCTGACGCACAGGGGCCCACGCGCCCGGTTCCAGCCTGCGTCATGTCTGCGTGCGACGATGCCGAAGACGGCAGAGACGACCAGCCACAGATAGATCAGCCCCCAGATCGCAAAGGCATAGCCTTCGGGCTGGATCGGCGGATCAATCTGCGGGACCGGCAGTTGATCGGACTGGAACCCCCGGAAATCACCCGACACCAATGGCGCCCCCGCAAAGGCAA
>JBBREW010000256.1:0-4730 GCA_038225335.1 Rhodobacterales bacterium | reverse complement strand
GACCCCCCGGGATATTTCTGACGAGAAGAAAGGCGGACCGCCTTTTACCCGACCTCAGGCCTTGTCCGGCATCATCGCGCGCAGTTCATAGATCAGTGACAGCGCGTCCTTTGGTGACAGGTCATCCGGGTGGATGCCCCGAAGCCGCTGTTCGATATTTGATTGCTGCGGGACGGGCGGCGGTGCGGTGGCAATGGCGGCGAACAACGGCAGATCGTCGATCATCGCGCGGCGTGCGGCACCGCCTTCGCGTTCGCCCTTTTCCAGCGCATCCAGCACCACCTTGGCCCGCGCGACCACAGCGGGGGGCAGTCCCGCCAGCCGGGCCACCTGCACCCCATAGCTGCGATCTGCGGTGCCTTTCCTGACCTCGTGCAGGAAAATGACATCGCCGTTCCATTCCTTGACGCTGACCGTTTCGTTGTCGACGCCGTCCAGCTTGGCGGACAGATGGCTCATCTCGTGGTAGTGGGTGGCGAACAACGCGCGGCAGCGGTTCACATCGTGCAGGTGTTCCAGCGTGGCCCAGGCAATCGACAAGCCGTCATAGGTTGCCGTGCCGCGGCCGATTTCATCAAGGATGACCAGCGCGCGGTCGTCCGCCTGGTTCAGGATCGCGGCGGTTTCGACCATTTCGACCATGAAGGTCGAACGCCCCCGCGCCAGATCATCACTGGCACCCACGCGGCTGAACAATTGGCTGACAATGCCGATATGCGCGGCAGAGGCAGGCACGAATGACCCCATCTGTCCCAAGACGGCGATCAGGGCATTCTGCCGCAGATAGGTCGATTTCCCCGCCATGTTCGGACCCGTCAGCAGCCAGATCGGCGTGTCGGTCAGACTACAGTCATTCGCCACAAAAGCGGCACCCGCCCGGCGCAGGGCATTTTCCACCACCGGATGCCGCCCGCCCGTGATGTCAAAGGCGCGGCTGTCGTCGATCACGGGGCGCGTCCAATCGTCCTGCCGGGCCAGATGCGCCAGCGATGCAGCCACGTCCACCTCTGCCACGGCGCGCGCCAATTGCCCCAACGCGGCCTGATGATGCAGAATAAGGGCCGAAAGCGTTGTATAGAGCCGCTTTTCAATCTCCAACGCCTCTCCGCCTGCGTTGAGGATGCGGGATTCGATCTCGTTCAGGGCGACAGTCGTGAAACGCACCTGATTTGCGGTGGTCTGGCGATGGATGAAGGTATCTGACAGTGGCGGCTTCATCATCTTTTCCGCATGGACCGCCGTCGTTTCGATGAAATAGCCCAGCACATTATTATGCTTTATCTTCAGGGTATTGACGCCAGATGTGGTGACATAGTCGGCCTGCATGCCCGCAATCACGCTGCGACCTTCGTCACGCAGGGTGCGGGCCGCGTCCAGTTCCGCATCATGACCGGGCGCGATGAAACCCCCGTCACGGGCGAGCAGTGGCGGTTCAGCCACCAAAGCAGCGTCGAGTGCTGCAAAGAGTGCGTCATGCCCGACCAGATCGGTCACGGCGCGGTGCAGCAGATCGGGCAAGGTCGCGTCATTCAGTGTCTGTTTCAGGTGTTTTGCCTGTTGGACCGTGTTGCGGATCGCGGCCATGTCGCGTGGTCCGCCCCTGTCCAGCGCCAGCCGGGACAAGGCGCGGTCCAGATCATGCACACCGCGCAACAGGTCGCGCACATCGGCCAGCCGCAGGCTGTCCTGCGCAAACCAAGCGACGGCATCCTGTCGTGCAAGGATCACGTCGGTCCGCCGCGACGGGGCTGCGAGCCGCCGTTACAGCAGGCGCGCCCCGGCGGCGGTTACGGTCCGGTCGATTGCATCGAGGAGCGAACCTGATCGCCCGCCGCCCAGCGCATGGGTCAGTTCCAGCGACCGCCTTGTGGCTGCGTCGATCTGCATGTTTGCCGCGTGATGTTCCTGCACCGGCGGGCGCAGCAAGGGCAGCTGGCCTTTCTGCGTGATCTCCAGATAGGCTGCGACAGCGGACAGGGCAGCGATCTCTGCCCGCGAAAATGTGCCGAAGGCGTCCATGGACGCGACCCCGAACAAGGCGCAGAGCCGCTTTTCCCCGCTTGTGCTGTCAAAGGATGACCGTCCCAGTGGCGTCACGCTTGTCCCGGTGTCGCGCAGCAGGGAACCGAATTCAGCCTCTGCACCGTCGGCGATCACCACTTCCTTGGGGGACAGGCGCGCCAGTTCGGGGATCAGCAGGGTGCGGGGGCAATCCATGACCCGAAGCGCGCCGGTGGACATGTCGACCCATGCGATGGCCAGCGTGTCGCGGACCTGCGCCAGGGCCGCCAGATAATTGTGCCGCCGCGCGTCCAGCAGACTGTCCTCTGTCAGCGTGCCAGGCGTGACCAGCCGCACCACATCGCGGTGGACGACCGATTTCGACCCGCGCTTGCGCGCCTCTGCTGGGTCTTCCATCTGTTCGCAGACAGCGACCCGGAATCCTTTGCGAATCAGGGTCAAAAGGTATGTTTCGGCACTGTGTACGGGCACGCCGCACATGGCGATGTCTTCGCCCAGATGCTTGCCGCGTTTCGTCAGCGCAATATCCAGCGCCGCCGCCGCCGCGACCGCGTCGTCAAAGAACATCTCGTAGAAATCACCCATGCGGTAAAACAGGATGGCGTCCGGATACCCTTCTTTCAGGTTCAGATATTGCGCCATCATCGGCGTTATGACAGCGTTCGTGTGTTCAGTCATCATTTCCATCCACGTTACGGATTGCCTATCATGCCAGCGCCAAAGATAGAATTGCCCGATGCGCAACCGCATCGGCAGATGCCGTATCTTGTGGTGGATTTCGACCAACCCATTGGCGAAGGTGTTGAACGCCGTGTTCTTGATCATCCGCACCTGCCCACCCGCGCGGTCAAGGTTTATAACGAACGACGCCCGGAACTGATCGCAAAAGGGTTAAAAGGCTGGACCTATCGCAACCTTTTGTCCGTCCGTCACCGCCGTCAGCGGCGAGAGTTGGAATGTTTTCTGGATCTTCACATGCGCGGCCAGACAACGGCGCCGGATCTGCCGATTGCCCGCATCATCGGATTTTGCCAAACCGACCACGGACCCGCAGTAGAGGTGGAAAAGATTACGCGGTCGTTCGATGACACGACGGCGGCGCGGAATGTGCGGTGGTTGCTGACGCAGCGTGAATGGCGCGCCGGATTGCCGCTGTTGCTGAACGACCTGATGGACCGGCTTGACCGGTTCGGCATTTATGTCAGCGACGCCAATCATGAAAACCTGATGTTGTCAGGTCGCGATGGTCGGCCGCAGCTGGTGATGGTGGACGGGTTTGGTGATTACCGCTTGATCCGTGTTCTCCCACATACGCCCTTCATGATCCGGCGCAGCATAAGGCGTGCCTTTCGCGCGCATGCAGCGGACTGGGATCTTGCATGGCATGACGCTGGTGGACGCTTCGCGGTAAACCTGCCTTAATGGCCGGCGCTGCAACTCCTGACAGGAAGATTCATGTCCAAGGCCAAGATGACACGCGAGGACGCGCTGGCGTTCCACCTTTTGCCGACCCCCGGTAAATGGGAGGTCACCGCAACGGTGCCCATGACCACGCAGCGCGATCTGAGCCTTGCCTATTCCCCCGGCGTGGCGATTCCCTGTCTGGAAATCCACGCCGATCCCGCGACGGCCTATGATTATACCAACAAGGGCAATCTGGTCGCCGTCATCAGCAACGGCACCGCCGTTCTGGGTCTTGGCAATCTGGGGGCGCTGGCGTCAAAGCCGGTGATGGAAGGCAAATCCGTCCTGTTCAAACGGTTTGCGGATGTGAATTCCATCGACATCGAACTGGACACCGAAGACCCGGATGCGTTCTGCAACGCTGTGCGGCTGATGGGGCCGACCTTTGGCGGCATCAACCTGGAAGACATCAAGGCGCCCGAATGTTTCATCATCGAACAGCGCCTGAAAGAGGAAATGGATATCCCCGTCTTTCACGACGACCAGCATGGCACCGCCGTGATCTGTGCGGCGGGTCTGCTGAACGCGCTGCACATCAGCGGCAAAAAGATCGAAGATGTGAAAATCGTGCTGAACGGGGCCGGGGCCGCCGGGATTGCCTGTCTAGAGCTGCTGAAATCCATGGGTGCGCGCCACGACAACTGCATCATGTGCGACACCAAAGGCGTCATCTACCAAGGCCGGACAGAGGGGATGAACCAGTGGAAGTCCGCCCATGCCGCCAATACCCCCGCCCGCAGCCTGACCGATGCGATGCGCGGCGCGGACGTGTTTCTGGGCGTCAGCGCCAAGGGTGCGGTGACGCAGGACATGATCGTGTCGATGGCCCCCGATCCGGTAATCTTTGCGATGGCCAATCCGGACCCTGAAATCACGCCGGAAGAAGCGCATGCCGTGCGCCCCGATGCCATCGTCGCCACCGGGCGCAGCGATTATCCCAATCAGGTCAACAACGTGCTTGGCTTTCCCTATCTGTTCCGTGGCGCGCTTGATATCCACGCCCGGGCGATCAACGACGAGATGAAGATCGCCTGTGCCCACGCGCTGGCCCAGCTGGCACGCGAGGATGTGCCCGAAGAAGTCGCCGTCGCTTATGGCAAGAAGCTGGCCTTTGGCCGCGACTATATCATTCCCACGCCCTTTGATCCGCGCCTGATCTATCGCATCCCGCCCGCCGTGGCGCAGGCGGGGATGGCCACGGGTGTGGCGCGGCGTCCGATCATCGACATGGACGCCTATATCTC
>JBBREW010000255.1:0-4734 GCA_038225335.1 Rhodobacterales bacterium | reverse complement strand
CTGCCGCAGGGCGGGCGTTACACATGGCACATGAACGATCAGGTGCTGCCAGCCTAACGTGGCGGTCCGCACGGCCCGGCGGCAGAATGCCACGCGCCAGTTTCCATCATGACACCCGCCGCGATCACGTCGCGGCAAAAGCGTTCAGCCACGCAGGCCGGGCGTTGACCCGCCGTCGGATACCGACTGCCCGGATTAATGCCGGACAGACAGCAGATCGCCTTGTCATGTGTTATGTTATATTATAACACTAACTGACCCCAAGAGGCGACCGCCCCATGACTTTGCCCTGCCGCCCCGTGCCTGCGCCCAAAAGCACCGATTGCTGGACTGTTCACGCCGTCCGGGCGGGGGTCCGCGGGTGACCGGGTTCAGCCTGATCCTGTCGGGGCTTGGCCTGCGGCTGGCGGTGGCGGCGGTGGTGTCGTCGCTGCTGTGGGCTGCCTTTGCGCTGGTGGTGGGTTAAGCCATGCCCGCACTTGTTCTGCAGGACCTGACGCTTGGCTATGACCGCCACCCGGCGGTGCACCATCTGGACGCAACCATTGCCAAAGGCAGCCTGACGGCCATCGTGGGGCCGAACGGCGCGGGCAAATCGACGCTGCTGAAGGGCATCGTCGGCGCGCTGCGCCCTCTTGAGGGGCGCATCACGCTGGCGAAATTGCGCGTGGCCTATCTGCCGCAACAGGCCGACATCGACCGCAGCTTTCCCGTGTCGGTGCGCGATCTGGTCGCCATGGGTTTGTGGGCGGACATCGGCGCCTTTGGCCGCGTGGGCGCGGATCATGTGGACCGGATCGCCACCGCACTGGCCGCCGTCGGGCTAACCGGGTTTGAACGCCGCCCGATTGGTGCGCTGTCGGGTGGGCAGATGCAGCGCGTGCTGTTCGCGCGGTTGCTGCTGCAAGAGGCGGACATGATCCTGCTGGACGAACCCTTTACCGCCATCGACGCGAAAACCGCTGCTGATCTGATGGCGCAGGTTGCACGCTGGCATGGCGAAGGCCGTACGGTGGTCGCGGTGCTGCATGATCTGGATACGGTGCGCGCGCGGTTCCCCGACACTTTGCTGATCGCGCGCGAAAAGGTAGCGCATGGGCCGACAGCATCGGTTCTGACACCCGCTAACCTGCTGCGCGCCCGCCAGATGTGCGAGTCGTTCGACGACGACGCCCCGGTGTGCAGGCCAAAGGTGCGGGGGGCCGCATGATGGACCTGATCGTCGCCCCGTTCATCGACTTTGCCTTCATGCGCCGGGCGCTGCTGGGCTGCATCGCGATTTCCATCGGGTCCACGCCCATCGGCGTCTTTCTGATGCTGCGCCGGATGAGCCTGACCGGCGATGCGATGGCGCATGCGATCCTGCCCGGTGCCGCCGTGGGGTTCCTTGTGTCGGGTTTGTCGCTGGGGGCCATGACCATCGGCGGGCTGATTGCGGGCATGGCCGTGGCGCTGCTGTCAGGCTTTGTCACCCGCATGACGGCCCTGAAGGAAGACGCCAGCATGGCGGCATTCTATCTGATCAGTCTGGCCGCAGGGGTGCTGATCATTTCGGTCAATGGCAACAGCGTGGACCTTTTGCACGTGCTGTTCGGCTCGGTGCTGGCGCTGAACGATGACGCGTTGATCCTGCTGTGTGCGATCACCACGATCACATGGTTTGCCATGGCCGTCCTCTTGCGCCCGCTGGTGCTTGAATGTGCCGATCCGCATTTCCTGCGGTCTGTCAGCAGCCTGTCTGCGATCACGCATCTCGCTTTTCTGGCGTTGGTGGTGCTGAACCTTGTCGCGGGGTTTCAGGCGCTTGGCACGCTGATGTCGGTCGGCCTGATGATCCTGCCCCCTGCCGCCGCGCGGTTCTGGGCGCAGGGGATCGGTGCCATGATCGGGATCGCGGTTCTGGTGGCAGCGGTGTCCAGCATCGCCGGGCTGCTGTTGTCCTATCATATCGCTCTGCCCTCTGGCCCTGCGATCGTTCTGGCCGCTGGCGGGCTTTATGCGCTGTCGCTGATCTTTGGGTCGCAAGGCAGCCTTATGGCGCGCTTTTTGCCGCGTCCCCATTTGCAATCCTGAAAGGATCATCCCATGAAACGCCGCGTTTTTCTGGCCCTGGCCCTGGCCACTGCGCTTGGGCTTTGGCCCGTGACGGTCCTTGCGCAGGGCAAATTGCCTGTTGTTGCCAGCTTTTCCATTCTGGGTGACATGGTGGCGACCGTCGGCGGGGACCGGGTGGCCGTGACCACGCTGGTGGGTCCGGACGGTGATGCGCATGTCTATGCGCCCACCCCGGCCGATGCCCGGACGCTTGCTGCGGCGCAGGTGGTCATCGTCAACGGCCTTGGGTTTGAAGGTTGGCTTGACCGGTTGATCGCGGCGTCAGAATATCAGGGGGTGCTGGTGGTGGCGACCGACGGTGTCGCGGCGCTGGACATCCCGGACGACGATCACGCCGCGGGCGATACGCAGGGCGGCAGCGATGATCCGGACCATGCCGCTGTCGATCCCCATGCCTGGCAGAGCATTGAAAATGCAAAGATTTATGTGTCGAATATCGAAGCAGCCCTGATTGCCGCCGACCCGGCCGGGGCCGCGGATTATTCTGCCAATGCCGCAGAGTATCTGGCCGCACTGACCACGCTGGATGCCGACATTCAGGCGGCCATCGCGGCCCTGCCGCAAACCCGCCGCGCTGTCGTCACCTCTCATGATGCGTTCGGGTATTTTGCCGCCGCCTACGGCATGACCTTTCACGCTTCTGCAGGTCCAAGCACGGAATCCGAAGCCTCGGCCGCCGATGTGGCGGCGCTGATCACCCAGATAAAGGCCGACGCGATCCCGGCTGCATTTGTGGAAAACATCACCGACAGCCGGTTGCTGGAACAGATGACGTCGGAAACCGGGGCAAAGGTCGGCGGCACTTTGTACTCCGACGCACTCTCCGGGCCCGGCGGTCCGGCTGACACTTACCTCAACATGATGCGCCACAACGTCACCACATTGACCGCGGCCCTGGGAGAACGACCATGACTGAACAAATCCCCGTCACTGTCCTGACCGGCTTTCTGGGCGCGGGCAAGACCACGCTGCTGAACCGTATCCTGACCGAAAATCATGGGCGCAAGTTCGCCGTGATCATCAACGAATTCGGCGAAACCGGGATCGACAATGATCTGGTAACCCAGGCCGATGAAGAAGTGTTCGAGATGAACAACGGCTGCATCTGCTGCACGGTGCGGGGTGATCTGATCCGCATCATCGGCGGGCTGATGAAACGCAAGGGGCTGGACGGCATCCTGATCGAAACCACCGGCCTTGCCGACCCCGCACCTGTGGCGCAAACATTCTACGTTGATGCAGACATCGCTGCGCGTACGCGATTAGATGCCATTTTGACCGTGGCCGATGCGGTGAACCTGTCCACCCATCTGGACGAATCCCACGAGGCCGCGGAACAGATCGCCTTTGCCGATATCGTGCTGCTGAACAAGACCGATCTGGTCGACGCCGGCGCGCTAGCCTCGGTCGAGGCGCGGTTGCGCAGCATCAACCCCACGGCGCGGATCATCCGCACCGCCCGCTGCGATGTCGATCTGGATCAAGTGCTGGGCCTGAAGGCCTTTGCGCTGGAACGTGTGCTGGAGATCGAGCCGGATTTCCTGACCGAAGATCACGCGCACGCCCATGACGACGAGGTCACGAGCGTTTCGCTGCACGCGGATGTGCCGATGAACCCGGATGCGTTCCAGATGTGGTTCAGCCAGCTGTTGCGCAACAAAGGACAGGACCTGCTGCGGTCCAAAGGCATCATCGACATGGCGGGCGAGGATCAACGCTATGTCATCCAGGGCGTGCATATGCTAATGGACGGCAGCTTTCTGGGGCCATGGCCTGCGGATAAAAAGCGCGAAACGAAATTGGTGTTCATCGGTCGCAATCTTGACAGCATGGGTCTGCGCGAAGGGTTCGAGGCATGCAAGGCGGCGTGACGATCCTTGATCCGGCAGACCGGCAGGCAGCGCCGACATCCGTCGAAAACCTGGGTCGCTATTTCATCTGTGACGCGGCGCCGACCTGCGCCGTGGCGTCTGGCGACACAGTCTTTGCAGGCTTTGGTGACGGGCAGGCGCGGATATTCCGCCCTGATCTGCCGATGCAGGACCTGCCCGCCCATGCGGGCACGGTGCTGTGCATGGCCCGCCACGGCGCGGGCGTGCTGACCGGCGGCGATGACGGGCGGTTGGTGCAGATCGACGCAGCGGGCGTTCCGACAGAGATTGAACGCTTCGGAAACGGATGGGTCGATTGCGTGGCGGCGGCCCGCAACGGATCTTGGGCGGCCTCTGTCGGGAAAACCGCGCATGTCCGTGATGCCCCAGGCCGCACCCAGACGCTGGATCATCCCAGCACGGTCGGTGGCATGGCCTTTGACCGCAAGGGCGAGCGTCTGGCCGTGGCGAATTACGGTGGTGTCACGCTCTGGTCGCGGGGGCGGCGCGACTGGAAACCGACCGCGTTGAAATGGGCAGGCAGCCATGTCGGCGTGACATGGAGCCCGGACAACCGGTTCATCGTCACCACCATGCAGGAAAACGTGCTGCACGGCTGGCGGTTGCGCGACAAGGCCGACATGCGGATGTCGGGCTATCCGACCAAGGTAAAGTCGATGGACTGGGTCGGCAAACTGCCCTTTCTTGCGTCCAGCGGTGCAGGCGACGCGATCTGCTGGCCGTTTGC
>JBBREW010000254.1:0-4736 GCA_038225335.1 Rhodobacterales bacterium | reverse complement strand
GCACAGCGCGGCAGAGGCGATGGCCGCATTTGACACGGCCCGCAGCATTTTCAACCGCGTCAGTTTCGATCTGATATATGCCCGGCAGGACCAGACATTGGCCGACTGGCGCGCCGAACTCGCGCAGGCGCTGACCCTCGCCGTGGATCACCTGTCGCTTTATCAACTGACGATCGAGGATGGGACCGTCTTTGGCGCCCGCGCAGCCGCCGGGCAGATGCGCGGGTTGCCAGACGACGATCTGGGCGCGGATATGTATCTGATGACGCAGGACATGTGCGCCGCTGCGGGGTTTACGGGATACGAGGTGTCGAACCACGCCCGACCGGGTGCGGACAGCATCCACAACCGCATTTACTGGCAATCTGGCGATTATGTGGGCATCGGGCCCGGCGCACAGGGCCGACTGACGCTGGACGGCACACGCTGGGGCACGTCAACGCCGCTGGCACCGCTGCCATGGCTGGCGCAGGTCGAACGCAGCGGATCAGGCGAAGACCCCAGAGAACCGATCAGCGCCGCGGACCACCGGACAGAACTGTTGCTGATGGGCATGCGGCTGGCCGATGGGCTGGACAAGGATCGCCTGCGCGCCAACGGGATTGCCCCCGCAACGGACAAGGTAACGGAATTATTGACAATGGGCCTGTTGGCCGACGACCCGGACCGGCTGCGCGTCACACCCGCTGGACGACCCGTGCTGAACGGTGTCCTGCGCGCGCTGCTGGCGGATTAGTCGCCCGTCAACTGCCGCATCAGATCGTCCAACTGCGCGAGCGACGCATAGGAAATCGTCATCTTGCCGCCCTCTTGCCCTGCTGCGTGGTCGATGGTCACGGTCATGCGCAGTGCGGCAGACAGCTCGCGTTCCAGCATCACCGTATCTGAATCCTTTTCGCGGTTGCGCGGGTTGGACTGGACCCGTCCGGCAGAGGGCGCTTTCTGCGTCAGACGCTCTGCCTCGCGCACGGACATCCGCTTTGCGATGATCTGCTGTGCCAAGGCGCGGGCGTCCGGATGCCCGACCAGCGTGCGGGCATGGCCTGCGGACAATTTGCCTTCGGACAGCCAAGACAGCACATCGTCCGGCAGATTGAGCAGGCGCATCTGATTGGCAATGTGGCTGCGGCTTTTGCCAAGGGCGGTCGCCAGTTGATCCTGCGTATGACCAAAGCGTTCCATCAGCTGACGGTAACCCGCTGCCTCGTCCACAGGGTTCAGATCGGCGCGCTGGATGTTTTCGATGATCGCGATTTCAAGCACTTCGGTATCGTTGAAATCACGCACCAGAACGGGCAATTCGTGCAGTTGCGCCATCTGCGACGCCCGCCAGCGGCGTTCGCCCGCCACGATTTCGAACATGGTCGCGTCTTCAGGGGCGACACGCACGATCAGCGGCTGAATGACCCCCTTTTCCCGGATCGAATCCGCCAGATCGGACAGCGCATCCGCATCGAATGTGCGCCGCGGCTGGTCCGGGTTCGGCCTGATCCGTTCAACCGGCACCATCATATCCGACCGGCGACCACCTGATGTAGTATCAGACGGTTGATCAACCGCAACATCCGCCATCAAGGCAGACAGGCCGCGCCCAAGACCGCGTGTTTTCGTCGGCAGTGCCATCAGCTGACCCTTTGCAATGGGATGTTATCTTTTGTCATGATTTCGATCGCCAGATTCCGGTAGGCCATGCTGCCTGCGGACTGGCTGTCATAGCTCAGGGCAGGCAAAGCAAAGGAGGGTGCCTCGCTCAGCCGGACATTGCGGGGGATCACTGTGGTAAAAACCAAAGAACCAAGGTTTTCGCGGGCGTCTGCCTCGACCTGTTGGGACAGGTTATTGCGGCGATCATACATCGTCAAAACGACACCTTCGATCCGCAGGGCTTTGTTTGCGGTCTGGCGCACCTCTCTGATCGTCAGCATCAGTTGCGACAATCCTTCGAGGGCGAAAAATTCGCTTTGCAGTGGGACAATGACGGAATGAGCCGCAACCATGGCGTTGACCGTCAGGATGTTGAGTGAGGGCGGACAGTCGATCAGGATATAATCGAAACGCATCGCATCCATCGGCAGTTGCCGCAGGGCGTCGTGCAGAAGATAGGACCGTTTTTCGTTTGAAATCAGTTCGATATCCGCCGACGACAGGTCGGTCGTCGCCGGGATGATCGACAGATTGGCAATCGTGGTCGGCTGGACCGCCTCTGCCGGCGTGGCGTCGCCGACCAGAAAATCATAGGTCGTCACATCGCGCATCCGTGGCCCGATCCCCAACCCGGTGGACGCATTGCCCTGCGGATCAAGGTCGATCAACAGGACATTTTGCCCTTGTTCGGCCAGTGCGGCCCCAAGGTTGATGGTCGTCGTCGTCTTACCCACGCCACCCTTCTGGTTGGCAACGGCAATAATCTTTGCGCCGAATGTCTGATCAGTGGTTGCCACGGCGTATATTTCCAATCTGCAACAGACGTGCGTCAGGTTCAGTCTGGCTGATGTGAAGTGTCAGATCAAAGGTCCAGTCAGCCTGCGCCGCATCCAATTCCTTATCAAAGCCGCGACCCTTATGGAAGATCGCAACGCCCGTCGGGGCCAAAAGCGGCTGGGACATCGTCAAAAGCTGTGGCAAGGCTGCAAGCGCGCGGGCCGTGATCACGTCGGCGTCCATAGGCGGCACGTTTTCGATGCGATCAGCCAGGGCAGTTGCGGGCAGCGTCAGCGCGCGGATAACGGTGCGCAGAAATGTCACCTTACGTTGATCGCTTTCAATCAGCGTCACCGACAGCCCCGGCATCGTGTGCTTTGCCATGATCGCCAGCACCAATCCCGGTAATCCACCGCCACTGCCCAGATCCACAAGCGTCTTTGTATCAGGGGGCAAAATATCGAAAAGCTGAGCTGAATCGACAATGTGGCGGTCCCAGGCCGTGGCAGCCGTCGACGGTGCAATCAGATTGATGGATTTCGTCCATCGCAGCAGGAGATCGCGGAAGGTTTCCAAGTCGGCCAATGTTTCACGTGAAACATCCATCAAACAGCCTTGCGCATCATACCGCGCCGCAAGGCAGCAGTAATCAAAAGGTTTGCCGCCGGTGTCATCCCCTCGATGCGGGACAGCTGCGCCATATTCGCGGGCCTGATCCGTTGTAGTTTGGCGGTCAATTCATTGGAAAGGCCAGACAAAGCTGCGTAATCAAAGCTATGGGGAATGACCATCGCCTCGTTCTGATGCAGCACATCAATATCCCGCAACTGACGCTTAATATAATGCGCATAAAGCGCGTCGTTGCGGATCTGGGTGCCGATGGGCATCGGAATCTCGCGGGCGACGTCGGAAACGGTCTGCAAGGCCGCAAAATCAAGGTCGGACAACGACAAAGCCTCGACCGCGCTGCGGCGTGGCGTATCGCGGTTGATATTTGCCCCGGCCGCCTGCAATTGTCCCCCGGACAACATATCCACCGACAAGGCATCCGTGGCGGCGGCGATGTCTGTCATCTTGTTCTGAAAGACGGTCCATCGCGCGTCGGCCACCAAACCGAAGTCACGACCCTGCGGCGTCAGGCGCTGGTCGGCATTGTCAGCCCGCAAGGCCAGCCGAAACTCTGCCCGCGAGGTAAACATCCGGTAAGGTTCGGTCACGCCAAGCGTGGTCAGATCGTCGATCATGACGCCAATATACGACGTGGCCCGACTGAAATGAGCAGGCGGTTCACCCCGTGACAGCCGCGCTGCGTTCAGACCCGCGACAAGACCCTGTGCAGCCGCTTCTTCATATCCGGTGGTGCCGTTGATCTGTCCCGCAAGGAACAATCCCTGACACACCCGCAACGACAGGCTGCCCGTCAGGTTGCGCGGATCGACATAGTCGTATTCGATTGCATAGCCCGGTTGTTCGATCCTCGCATTTTCCAGGCCGGGTATCGAATGAATGTACGCCTCCTGCACATCAACGGGCAAAGAGGTGGATATTCCGTTCGGATAAACTGTGTCGGTCGTCAGACCTTCGGGTTCAAGATAGACCTGATGCGATGATTTATCGGCGAAACGGGTCACCTTGTCTTCGATCGAGGGGCAATAACGCGGTCCGACGCCTTCGATATGACCACCATACATGGCGGACCGTTCGAGGTTGGCCCGGATAATATCGTGTGTCTTTTCCGTGGTATGCGTGATCCCGCAGGCGATCTGGCGCGCGGTGGGTGCCGTCGACAGGAACGAAAACAGCGACGGATCCGCGTCACCGTCCTGCCTGTCCAGCGACGACCAGTTGATCGTTTTGCCATCAAGGCGTGGCGGGGTGCCGGTTTTCAGACGCCCCATTTTCAAGCCAAAGCCATCCATCCGTTCCGCCATCCGCAAGGAGGCAGGGTCCCCCATCCGGCCGCCAGAATGACGCTGATCGCCGATGTGGATGGTTCCGCGCAAGAAGGTTCCGGTCGTCAGCACGACAGTGCGGGTGGGCAACAACTGACCATCAGCCAGCATCACGCCAGTTACTCTGCCGGATTCGGTCTGCAAATCAACAACTTCACCCTCGATCACGCTCAAATTTGATTGAGAGGCCAGATAGCGCTGCATCCCGGCCTTATACAGCACGCGGTCGGATTGCGTGCGCGGTCCCTGCACCGCTGGCCCCTTGGTGCGGTTCAGCAGCCGGAACTGGATGCCGGATACGTCCGCGACCTGCCCCATCGCGCCACCAAGCGCATCAATCTCACGGACAAGGTGCCCTTTACC
>JBBREW010000253.1:0-4751 GCA_038225335.1 Rhodobacterales bacterium | reverse complement strand
CAATCACGTGGTCGCAGATGCCGATACCGTGACCGTGACACTGGCCGATGGCACCGAATATACCGCAGAGGTGATCGGGACCGACCCGCTGACCGATATCGCCCTGTTGCAGATCGAAGCGGACGTGGACCTGCCGACCGTGCCATGGGGCGACAGTGCCACCGTGCGCCCCGGTGACGAGGCGCTGGCCATCGGCAACCCGTTTGGTCTGGGCGGCACGGTCACATCGGGCATCGTGTCCGCGGTGTCCCGCGATATCCGGTCGGGACCCTATGACGATTACATCCAGACCGATGCGGCGATCAACCGGGGCAATTCCGGCGGTCCGCTGTTCAATGCGGATGGCGAGGTGATCGGCGTGAACACGATGATCTTCAGCCCCGGCGGCGGGTCCGTGGGCATCGGGTTTGCCGTGCCTTCCGATCTGGTGCAGCGGATCGTGGCCGATCTGGCCGATGACGGCAGCATCGCGCGTGGCTGGCTGGGCGTGCAGATCAAGCCGATGACCGAAGAGATCGCCAACGTGCTTGGCTATGACGCGCCGCGCGGTGCCGTGATCGAGGCGGTGACACCGGATAGCCCTGCTGCCAACGCTGATCTGGAAGAGGGCGACATCATCCTGACCTTTGCCGGGACGGATATCATGGATGTGGGTGATCTGACCCGCGCCGTGGCCGACGTGACCCCCGGCGCCGATGCCGAAGCTGTCATCCTGCGCCGCGGCGCAGAGGTGACGCTGGACGTGACGGTCGGCGATCTGGCCCGTCAGGACGCCTGAACGTCACAGGTGAATGGCACGGTCCCCGGTGGGTGGGCCGTGTCCACAGACCCCGGGCGCGATGCACCGGCCTTGGGTCCGACCCCGCACCCGATGATCCGGGGGCGGGGTCCTTTCTTGCCAAGGAGGGTGCCATGCATCATCTCTTGCCCCATGCGCGGCGGATCAATGACAAGCCGGATGGATGCAACATGAAAATTCTGGTGGTCGAAGACGACGCCACAACGGGTCAATACATCACCCGCGGGTTGCGCGAGGAAGGCCATACGGTCGATCTTGTCACCACGGGCCGTGACGGTCTGGTGCAGGCAACGGGCAGTGACCATGATGTGCTGGTCGTGGACTGGATGTTGCCGGAAATCGACGGGCTGACGCTGGTGAAATCCCTGCGCGGTGCGGGCAACCGCACGCCCGTCCTGTTCCTGACGGCGATGGGGTCCGTGGATGACCGGATCGCGGGATTGAACGCGGGGGCGGATGATTATCTGGTGAAACCCTTTGCCTTTGGCGAATTGTCGGCCCGGATCAACGCGCTGGGGCGCAGGCCCCGGACATTGGCGCCGGAAACGGTGCTGATGGCTGGTGATCTGTCGATGGACCTTGTGACCCGCGACGTTGTGCGGGGCGGCAGCCGCATTGATCTGTTGCCGCGCGAATTTGCGATCCTTGAACATCTGCTGCGCCGCAAGGGGCGCATCCAGACCCGGACGATGCTGCTGGAAAATGTCTGGGGCATTTCCTTTGATCCGCAGACCAATGTGGTCGAAACCCACATCAGCCGTCTGCGCGCCAAGGTGGACAAACCCTTTGATACCGACCTGATCAAGACCGTGCGCGGCGCAGGCTATCGGATCGAGGCGTGATGACGCGCCCACAGCCGCAGGATACCGGCATCAGTCTGTGGCGGGCCAGTCCGGTGCGGCTGGCCCTTGGTCTGGTGGCGTTGTTTGCACTGGTCAGTCTGGCCAGCCTTGCCGCCAGCTATGCCGCCAGCCGCACAGCCCTTGATACGGCGATGCGGCGCGATCTGACGCAGGATATTGCCGGATACCGGGCCGCACCCTCTGCCGCCGCAGTGGCCGCCTTGGTGATGGCAGAGGCGCGCGTGACCGACCCCGACCGGGTCGTGCTGTCCTATGTCACCGCACAGGGCCGCCGGTTCGGCAACGGCGTTCTGGCGCAGGATCAGGATGGCTATTACCTGACCACACTCGACGATACCGATACGCGCATCGACGGGCAGTATCTGGCGCTGACGGCCCGGCTGCATGGCGGACAGTTGACCGTGGCGCGGTCACGCGAAGAGATCGACCAGTTGTGGATCGTCTTTCGCAATATCGTGCTGCTGTCCTTGTTGCCGACGCTGGCCATCGCGCTGGGTGCGGGGCTGGTGCTGGCGCGGCGGTCGGCCCGGCAGGTCGATGCGGTCGGGCGCACGCTGGACCGCCTGACCACGGGCAACCTTGGGGCGCGCGTGAACCCGACGCCTGCGTGGTCCGACGATCTGCACCGCATCGGCAGCCGGATCGACCGGATGGCTGCCGCACAGGAAACCTCTGTCACGGCCTTGCGACAGGTGTCGTCGGATGTGGCGCATGATCTGAAAACGCCGATCCAGCGTATATCAGTGCATCTGGACGACCTTGCGCACCACCCCCTGCCGCCTGCCGCCGCCGCACTGGTGGATCAGGCACAGGCAGAGGTGGCGGGCGTCGTGTCGGTGTTTCATGCCCTGTTGCAGATCGCGCAGATCGAGGCGGGGACGCCAAGGTCGCGGTTTGCCGCCGTGGACCTTGTGCCTTTGGTGCGCACCTTTGCTGACCTTTACGACCCTGCCGCCAGCGACGAAGGACGCAGCCTGATCGTGCAGATGGACGTGCCGCAGGCCGTGGTCTGGGGCGACCGGGATCTGCTGGGGCAGATATTGGCCAATCTGATCGAAAACGCCCTGCACCACACACCGCAGGGCACGCCCATCACCCTTGATCTGCGGGCGCAGGAGGGGCGGCTGGTGCTGACGGTCAGCGATCGGGGGCCGGGGATACCCGCGGCAGAACGCGCCAAGGTGCTGCAACGGCTGTATCGGCTGGACCGCAGCCGGGCGACGCCGGGCAGCGGGCTGGGTCTCAGCCTTGTGGCTGTGATCGCGGAGTTGCACGACGCACAGCTGACACTGGACGATGCGGCACCCGGACTGGCGGTCAGCCTGCGGTTTGCCGCCATGGCCGACACGTCAAAGACGCCCCGCGCGTCAGGCGGCCAAGGGACCCTGTAGCAGGGCAGGCGCATTGACCCCTGCCGGTCGCGGTTTGGGTGCTGCGGCGGGCCGGGGACACAGCGCGTCCGGCACGACAAGGCCGCGCGCAGTCACGTCGCGCAGGATGGCCGGGATCAGGGACACGCGGGGGTTGTCTGCAGCGGCTGCCGCATCCATGACCTGCTGCGCTGCAACCAGATCGTCCCGGCGCAGCAGCATCGACAGCAAGGCGGCCATCGTATGGGTCGAGGGTTCCAGCGCAAAGGACAGTTCCATTTCCTTGCAGGCCTGATCGGGGTAAATCCGTTTCAACGCCCGCGCGCGTTCGCGGTGCCAGATGGCACTGCCGCGGGTCGGCAGCGTGATGGGCGGGATGCGGTCATGTTCGACGATGCCAAGGATCAGCGGCTTGATCTGGCGCGCGCGCGACAGGGTGATCAGCACCGTATGCCCGGCAAATGGCAAGGCCAGTTCCCTGATGTCGGGATAGGTGGGGCGCACCATGCCGTTCAGCATCTGCACATCGCGGGGCAAGGCGGGATCATAGATGACCACGGGCGCATGCCGCGACCTGCGCATCTGTTGCAAGGGCGAATGGGCGACGACCACATCGGCATAGGCCCGGTTTTTCAACACTTTCCAAGCGGGCAACATGGGGGCCGCGGCGATGATCCGGGCGTCGATCTGGCCCCCATAATACAACGCCGCATAGGCACCCAGACTGGACCCGTAACACACCGTATCCATGCCCGCGCAAAGGGGGCTGACAGCAGCGCGAAAGACCCGCGACGACAATCCCTGATACTGGGTGCCGACACGCTGGGCGACAAAGATGTGGTTCCAGCCCTGCGACATGGCAAAATCGCTGCCAAAGCCCTTGTCAGACAAATCCGACGGCTGCCCGCCAAAGGTAATGACCATCCGGTGACTGGCCTGCGGGGCAGGGTGATACGTGATGCGGTAATCCGCATGATCTGCAAGCGTATACATCGACAATCCTTCGCATCGCGCCGACAAGGTCATGCACCCACCGCAAGACCCGCCCGTGCATATCTGACTGGCGACCGGTCCAACACGGACGCCTTTTTTCGCCACCATGGCAGCCTGATATGAAATAAGCTGAAATTTACGCCGGTTTGATGGCGGCCAAAAGGTAAGACGACGACACACCGCGTGATGCGCAACCGCCGTGCAATCCGGTCGCGCGACCTGTGCTGCTGTCTGCAATCGCAGGCGTTAACCTGCGTCGAACTTCTCTGCGGGGAAATGGTGGGCGACCCTGGAATCGAACCAGGCGTGCGTCTCCGCGAGAGAGTTACAGTCTCCTGCCACACCTTGCGGCCTGTCGCCCACTGCGCGTCGAAATAGCGGGGGGCCAAGGGGGCGTCAACCGCAAAAAACGACAGCGCGGCTGTTGCTTCACACGCGGGGGGAAAGGCTGTATCTGAGGGCAACTGTCAGGGGAAAACCGATGCAAAAGCCGAAGTGGGTGATCGAAAAGGAACAGAACAAGCGGATGGCTGCGGCTGAAACCATCTGGCTGTTCGGTCTGCATGCGGTCCGCGACGCCCTGCTGAACCCCAAGCGTGTCAAACTGCGGCTTGTGGTGACGCGCAACGCGCTGGACAAGCTGGCCGACGCGGTGGCGCAGACGGATATGGATCCGGAAATCAGCGATCCGCGCAAATTTGCCGCCCCCATCGACCCGCAATCCGT
>JBBREW010000252.1:0-4787 GCA_038225335.1 Rhodobacterales bacterium | reverse complement strand
GATGCGCGGTTCGCAAAGCCGCTGGACCGCGACCTGATCCGGCAGTTGCTGCGTCACCACAAGGCGCTGATCACCGTTGAACAGGGGTCGCGTGGCGGGTTCGGGGCGATGGTCCTGCACGATCTGGCCAACGACGGTCTGCTGGATGGCCGGTGTCAGGTCCGCACCATGACCTTGCCCGACCGGTTCATCGATCAGGCCAGCCCCGATGCCATGTATGCCGAAGCCGGGCTGACGGCCGTCGATATCGCGGCCACCGCGCTGGAGGCCGCTGGCCTGCGGTTGAAACCGGTGATGGGGTTGAGCTGACGGCGCTGCCGCGGCTGCGGTATCGCGGGCGGCCGTGTCGGAGCCTCCGGCGGGAGTATTTGAGGAAAAAGCGAGGGGAGGGGCCGCAATGGCCACCCCCGGTTTTCGTTGCAACACGGCCTGCGCGCGAATAGCACTGCATCAGGCAATGGTGGAGTGAGCGGACATGAACCCCGAGATCGAGATCGCGAATTTTCTGGGGCAGAACCTTGTTCTGTTGTTGCTGGCGCTGTTCATCATCTTTGTCGTCGTCAAGGGCGTGCGGATCGTGCCGCAGTCGGAGAAGTTCGTGATCGAACGGCTGGGACGGCTGCGCACCGTTCTGGGACCGGGCATAAACTTTATCGTGCCGTTTCTGGATGTCGTCCGGCACAGGATCAGTATTCTGGAACGGCAGTTGCCGACCATGAAGCAGGATGCGATCACCACCGACAACGTGCTGGTGCAGGTCGAAACCAGCGTTTTTTACCGCATCATCGAACCGGAAAAGACGGTCTACCGAATCCGGGACGTCGATGGCGCGATTTCAACCACCGTGGCCGGGATCGTACGGTCCGAGGTGGGCCGGATGGAACTGGATCAGGTGCAATCGAACCGCAGCAGCGTGATCGCCGCCGTGCGTGAACAACTGGCAGAGCAGGTCGATGACTGGGGCATCGAGGTGACGCGCGCAGAGATTTTGGACGTGAACCTTGATGCGGCGACGCGGGCGGCCATGTTGCAGCAGCTGAACGCGGAACGGGCCCGGCGTGCACAGGTCACAGAAGCCGAGGGCAGCAAGCGGTCGGTCGAGTTGCAGGCCGATGCCGACCTGTATGCCGCCGAGCAGGAGGCAAAGGCCCGCCGGGTGCTGGCGGATGCAGAGGCTTATGCCACGCAGGTCGTTGCCGTGGCGATTGCCGAAAACGGGTTGGAAGCGGCGCAATATCAGGTCGCGCTGAAACAGGTCGAGGCCATTTCAAAGATTGCCCAGGGTGCCGGTCAGCAGACCATCATCCTGCCTGCCGATGCGGTCGAGGCCTTTGGCAATGCGTTCCGGATGCTGCGGGGCAAAGTCTGATGCTGTGGTCTGTCTGGTGGGTCTGGTTGTCAGCCGCACTTGCGCTGGCCACGCTGGAGGTCATCGTGCCGGGTTATATCTTTCTGGGCTTTGCCATGGGCGCGGGCGTGTTGGGGGTGATCCTGCTGATCGCGCCGCTGACGTCCTTGCCACTGGTGCTGGTGATTTTTGCGGTATTGTCGCTGTTGGCCTATCTGGCGCTGCGCCGGATTTTCGGCCTGCCACGGTCCGAATCCAAAGTCTGGGACCGGGATATCAATGACTGAACAAAAAAAGCCCGGCGTGCGCTTAGCACAGCCGGGCTCAGTGGAAGGTCGCGCAAAAAGGGCAATCTACAAGGGACAGAGGCAGAGATTGCGGCAGCAGCCTTCGTTCGGGAAAGCGTGTCAGATGGACGACAGCAGGGACGACCCACTGTCGGACATGCGCAGGGCGTGACGGGCCAGACCGGACCGCACGCGGTCCATGTCCATCGTCAGGGGGCCAGCCACCATGCAGGGATAGCGGAAGGTGCGTCCGGCCCGCTGGATGTCAACGCGGGCTTCGAATGCGCCGACGGTTGCGTTGTAACGGACGTCACCAAGGTTGATCTGTGTCATGCTCGTCTGCTCCAATGTGGCGCGCGGTCTGTGGTCGCGCTTGCCAGTTCGTATTCTGGTGGAGTAACGGCACACCGGTGGAAAAAGTTCCCGCGTTGCGCAATTTGTGGTTTACATACCGCGAATGTGTGGAACTGAAACAATCTGGCGCAGAATGGATTCGGCTGCCGCGCGGGGGCTGCTGGCCTGCCAGATCGGGCGACCGATCACCAGATGATCCGCCCCGTCCGTCAGGGCCTGCATCGGTGTGGCGATGCGTTTCTGGTCACCGCTGGCGGACCCGTCTGGGCGCACACCGGGCGTGACAATCAGACGGCCGGTCGATTCGGGCATCGCACGGATCGCCGCCGCTTCCTGCGGTGACGCGACAATCCCGTCGGCACCGGCGTCCAGCGCGCGCCCGGCGCGGTCCACCACGATGTCAGGGATATGGCCGTCGCGGATCAGACAGTCATCCAGATCGGTCCGGTCCAGCGAGGTCAGGACCGTGATGGCCAGAATCTTCATGTCTGATCCGGCGGCACCCGCCTTGGCGGCGCGGACCACGTGGGGGTCGCCGTGGACGGTCAGAAAGTCGATGTCGAATTTGGAAAATCCCCGCACCGCGGTTTCGATCGTCGCACTGATGTCGAACAGTTTCATATCCAGAAAGATGCGTTTGCCGTGGTCCTGCTTCAGTTCGTTTGCAAGGCCAAGGCCGCCGGTGGTCAGCATCCCGAGGCCGATCTTGTAAAAACCCACCGCATCGCCAAGCTGTGCGGCAAGGTCGAGGCCTGCAATGACATTGGGGACATCAAGGGCGACAATCAGGCGGTCATCGGATGCGGACATGGGGTTTCCTTTCGTGGCTGCCTTGGGTCTAGTCCGAAGCGGGGGCCGGGGCAACGGAGGGATGCGATGCGAAGCAGTCTGGAAATCTATGATCTGGCGCGGGGGCGGTCGCGCGTGCTGTGGCAGACCGACACATTGATCGAGGCGCCGAACTGGGCGCCGGACGATACATGGTTGCTGGTCAACGGCGATGGACGGTTGTGGCGTGTGCCGCTGGATGGCGGCGACGTGACCGGCATCGACACCGGCTTTGCCACGGCCTGCAACAACGACCACGGCATCACGCCTGCGGGCGACAGCATCTATCTGTCCCACCACGTGGCGGCTGCGTCCACGCTGTACCGCGTGCCGATGACAGGGGGCGTGCCGGAACAGATCGTGGATCAGGTCCCGTCCTATTGGCATGGGGTCAGCCCGGACGGGGCAGAGATCGCCTATTGCGCGCGGCGGGACGGGCGTTACGACATCTGCGTGCAGCAGAACGCCGAAGTGCGACTGACGGGCGTGGCGGGCGACGAAGGTCATAACGACGGCCCGGATTACAGCGCCGATGGTGTCTGGATCTGGTTCAATTCCGACCGCACCGGGCAGGCGCAGATCTGGCGCATGCGGCGCGACGGTACGGATGTGCAGCAGATGGCGCAATCGGACCGGGTGGACTGGTTTCCGCACCCCAGCCCGGATGGGCGTCATGTGCTGTATCTGTCCTATCCCCGCGGCACATTGTATCACCCCCGTGATCTGACCGTAGAATTGCGGATCATGCCGCAGGACGGGGGGGCGTCGCAGACGCTTTTTGAACTGTTCGGCGGGCAGGGCACGATCAATGTGCCGTGCTGGTCGCCCGACGGCAGGTCGTTTGCCTATGTGCGTTATGAACCTGCGGTGGATTGACCAACGGGCGCAGGCAACTTAGGTCAAATGCAAAGGGTTCGCCCTGCCGAAGATGACAAGGAGTTTCGTTGTGGCACAACAGACAGGCGGCTTCGCCTCTCATCCGTTATTCATGATTGTGGGCCTTGGGGCCGGTGTGGCGGCGGTGATTGCATTGGCCATTGTGGCGACATCGCCCACGACAGGTATCGCTGTGGGCCCCGGTCCGATGGTCGAAACGATCTACCCGGCCGACGAGGAAGCCACGCCAGCGGTATTGGAAGAACCGGTAGAAGAACCGGTAGAAGAGGCAGCGGAAGAAACCGCGCCTGCGCAAGAAGAAGTGCCTGTCGAAGGCGCGGTCGTCGAAGAAGCCCCGGTGGAGGAAACACCAGACGGCGTCATCGTTGACGACACACCCGCCTTGGATGTCGACACACCGGAGCAGACGGATTCGGATATCGGGTTCGAACCCGGTGCAGAAGCGCCTGCGCTGGATACGGCCGTTGAACAGCAAAGCGGCCAGAACGTGACACCGGAACAGACCAACCAGTTGACGACACCCACAGGCGAATCCGCCGATGTGGTGACCAATCCCAGCGCGGCGACCGGCACGGAACCCGGTACGACAGCGCGGGATGCAGCAACCGATACGATCACGCCCGCCCCCGCTGACGCAACGCCCGGTACCGAACCGGTGACGGAACCGACGGTTGATCCCGATGGCGAAGGCGCGCCCGTTGTGCCGACACCCTCTGGCCCCGAAGGTGCCGACGGCAACCCGCTGACCGAAGGCTGATCCCAGCCGCGACAGCACGGCCAGTAATGACCGGTTCAGGCGCGTCCCCCATGGGGCGCGCCTTTTTCGTCGCGGGCTGCGAATTGCCGGTGTGGGATACTTGCAACAGGGGCTTGCCCTGCCCATCTTTTCAACAAGGCCCGGACAGGGGCGTGCCGCAGGTCGGGCGCCACCGGATGCGGGTGCTTTACAGGAGAGTGACCATGAACCTTGATACGTTTACGGAACGGTCGCGCGGCTTTGTTCAGGCGGCACAGACCATCGCGATGCGCGAAAACCACCAGCGACTGCTGCCGGAACATCTGCTGAAGGCCTT
>JBBREW010000251.1:0-4803 GCA_038225335.1 Rhodobacterales bacterium | reverse complement strand
GTTCTGCGCAGTATGGCCCCGGGCGATACCCTGTTGTTGTCGGGTCGTCTGTTCACCGGGCGCGATGCCGCACACCGGCGCATGACCGACACCTTGGCGCGGGGCGAAGAATTGCCGGTCAATCTGCGCGGCCGGGCGATCTATTATGTGGGTCCCGTCGATCCTGTCGGTGACGAAGTCATCGGTCCCGCAGGTCCCACGACCGCCACCCGCATGGACCGCTATACCCGCCCCCTGCTGGCCGCGACCGGGCTGAAGGTCATGATCGGAAAGGCGGAACGGGGGCCGGATGCGATTGCCGCAATCCGCGACCACGCCGCCGTTTATCTGGTTGCCGTGGGTGGTGCGGCCTATCTGGTGTCAAAGGCGATTACTCGCGCGCAGCCCGTGGCCTATCATGATCTGGGGATGGAGGCGATTTACGACATCTCTGTGGTCGATATGCCCGTGACCGTCGCCGTAGACACAAAAGGTCAGTCCATTCACCAGACCGGACCCGCGCGCTGGCGCAGACCGGTCACGCTCAGTTCATCATGACCCGTTTCAGGGCGGCGTCGATCTGGGTGGTCGGATAAGGTTTGGGAAAGAATGCCAGACCATCGGGCAACGATTTGCGGTGCAGATCAACCACGCCAGAGGCCACGAAGATCACAATATGCGGCCAGCGGTTGCGCACGATGCGCGCCAGATCAAGACCGTCCAGCGGTCCCGGCATATCAATATCCGTGAAAAGGATCGCAATTTCGGGCTGACCTTCGATCATGCGGATCGCGGCTTCGGCCGATCCGGCCTCCAGTGTGTCGAAACCGGCGCTTTCGACCATATCGACCGCTTCCATGCGGATCAGGGGTTCGTCTTCGACAACGAGGACCACCGGGCGTTCATCATTCATCATCGCAACTCACGCTGACCGCGCGTCGCGCAGGATCTGTTCGTGGCGATCATCGGGTCATCCTATTGCAGCAGACCGCCTGCAGGCGCGGTCAGTTCAAAAGACAAACCATCCGGGTCGTAGCGAAGTTCCGCCTGTCCGTGAAAATAACCCGCGAGTGCCTGTTCGATCATCCTGCTGCCGAAACCCCGCCGCAGCGGTGGGGTGACGGCGGGTCCGCCGCTTTCCTGCCAGCTCAGGTGGAATGCAGCGTCTGGATTGTCCGGTGCGAAACGCCATGCCACCCGGATGCGGCCCCCCTCGCGCGACAAAGCACCATATTTTGCTGCATTGGTGGCCAGTTCGTGCAGCGCCATCGTCAGGGCCAGTGCCTGTTTCGACCCGATCGGCACGTCGGGTCCGTCAATTGCAAACCGTCCTTCTGCGGTGCGGTGCGGTTCCAGTGCGGCGTCGATGACATCCGCAATGCGGGCCTCTGTCCACGTGGCGTTGATCAGCCTGTCGTGCGCCTTGGCCATCATGCCGATGCGTTGTTCGATCAGGATGCTGGCATCCTGCAGGGTTTCCGCACGGCGCAGCGTCTGCGACACGATCGCATGGGCCATCGCCAGCGTATTCTTGACCCGGTGATTCATTTCCCCCAGCAACAGCTTGCGCTGTTCTTCGGCCATCTTGATGGCGTGGATATCCGTGCAGGTGCCCAGCCAGCGGATGATCTGGCCTTCGGGATCGCGCACGGGCTGCGCCCGACCCAGAACCCAGCGATACGTCCCCGACACATGGCGCAGGCGATATTCGATTTCATACAGCGTGCCGGTATCAAGCGCATGACGCCAGCGAATCCATGCCTCTGGCTGATCGTCGGGGTGAAAGATGTCCTTCCAGCCGACGCCATCGGTCGATCCGGCAGGAACGCCGGTGAATTCATACCAGCGTGCGTTGAAGAAATCGTGGTGCCCGTCGGGCTGGGTGGCCCATACCATCTGCGGCATGGCCTCTGTCATGGTGCGGAACTCTGCCTCGCTGACAAGATAGGATTTGGCGATCTGACGTTCCGCCGTGACATCCTTGAACACGATGACAAACCGGCCCTTGGGCAGGACCGGCATGGCAAAGACGTCAAATTGACGTTTCATCACCTCTGACGATTCTTCGAAACGCATGTGTTCGCCGTCCATCGCGACGCGGGCGTAGATGTCGATCCAGTGTTGTTCCAGACCCGGCACCAACGTGCGCGCGGTCTGACCTTCTGCCGATTTCAACCCTGTCATCTCCTCGAACAGGGAGTTCACTTCCAGAAACCGGTAATCGACGCTTTGCCCGTCGTCGTCCAACACCATTTCCGCAAGAGCATAGCCTTGATCAATCGACGAAAAGACGGACCGCAAGGTTGCTTCGCTTTCGCGCAGGGCCTGTTCGCGGAACCGCTGTTCGGTCAGATCGACGATGATCCCTGTCAGATGGCTGGGCTGCCCCGCGCCGTTGCGCAGGCACCGGCCGCGCGCCAGCACATGACGGGTCGTGCCCGCACCATCGCATGTGCGAAACTCCGCGGCCAGATCGGTGCCGTGGTCCATCGCGTCCCGGATTGCTGTCTTAACCCGGTCGCGGTCGGATGCCACTACCGTGCCCAGCAGATCGCCAAGCGGGATCTCTTGCCCCGCGACCGTTGCATCCAGACCCAGGGTCCTGACAACCTGCGCATCCGGCACAACCACATCGCGGCGCGCGTCCCAGTGAAAGATGCCGACGGATTCGCCGACTTCCAGCGCATAGGCCAGATGCCGTTCGCTGGCCTCGGCGCGCTGCCGTGCCAGAACCTGATCGGTGATGTCATAGGCAAAGCACATGATCCCGGCGATCTGCTGCGTGTCATCATACCATGGCTGCAGGACCTGCCGGTAATACTGCTGTGCCGATGGATCAGCCCCGTCGCCGGGTTTCACGGCCAGTTCAGCGACGTGCAGGGACGTGCCATCGCGGTAGGTCGCGTCATACCGTTCGAACACATCCTGATCCGCCAGATCAGGCAGGGCGTCGCGGATCGAAAGCCCGGTCAGATCGCGCCCGCCCACGGCCGCCCGGTATCCGGCATTCAGATAGACATAGGTGTGATCGGGCCCCGCATGGACCGAGATCAAGGCCGGTGCTGCATCGAACAGTTGCGCAAAGGAGGGCATCGCCGCGTCTGCGCCGAGACCCGCAGAGGCGGGAAGTGCAGCATCGCTGTGTGTCATGGGTGGCGCATCCGGTTGGGTCCCGCACCAACAGAGCAGGAGTCAGGACAGGTTGTCAGTCAAATTGGGCATATCCCTAAGCGTGTGTAAACAACAATAGCCGCAAAAACCACCTTCGGCCCGTCTGATTGCCCGTCTGATTGTCCGTCTGATTATCCGGCGCGCTGTCACCATGACCAGACTGGTGGCACGCCGCCGACAGGGGCAGGGCAACAGCGGCCTGTTCCGGCAAGGCAACTCTGATCAGACTGCCGCGCGGATCGCCTCGACCTCGGATGCGGCGATGTCGTGTCCGCCGGGGTGCCAGTGCAGGTCCACCACAGCGCCCTGTGCTGTCAAGTGATCGGCCAGATCCTGTGTCAAAGGCGCGGGGCAGATCGGATCCCGGCGCCCCGCCGTGATCAGCACCCCGACCCCGGCCAGCGCCGCATTGGGGTCCGGACGCCACGGGATCAGCGGATGCAAAAGCACCGCCTGATCCAGCAATCGCGGTCCGTCCAGCATCACCGACGCAAGGATGTTGGCCCCGTTGGAATAGCCCAGCCCGATGACACGACCCGGCGCCACACGCGCCACCGTCGCGCGGATGAAATCCCGCATGACCCGCGTCCGCGCCGCCAGATCAGCCATGTCATAGACGCCTTCGCCGGTGCGCCGGAAAAACCGCGCAGCGCCACCTTCGCTGACATCACCTTGTGGCGAGACGACATGCGCTCCCGGTATCAGATCGCTGGCAAAGCCATGAAACTGGTCGGCACTGCCGCCAGTCCCGTGAAAGGTAAAGACCAGCACTCCACCGGGCGTGCCTTGGGTTTCGCTGAACTGATACATGGCTCAGTTCCCCAGCGGTTGCAGGTGCTGTTCCAGAAACGGACGCAGGCGTTCGTGCTGCGGCGGCAGTTTCAGCGCCTCGCCCAGCGTGGCGCGGTCTTCGTCGCGGTCAAACCCCGGTTCGTTTGTCGCCACCTCGAACAGGACACCGCCGGGCGTGCGGAAATAGATCGCCCAGAAATAGTCGCGGTCGATCACCGGTGTGACCTGATACCCGGTGTCCAGCAACGCCCTGCGCACCTCGACCTGCGCTGCGCGGTTTTCGACGGCAAAGGCGATATGATGCACGGACCCAGCCCCTTGGGATGCGTGGGGTGTGGACTGCAACTGTTCAAGGTCGATGATGTCCGCCCCGGTACCGTCCTTGACCGCGAAACGGGTGATGTTGTCCCGGGTCTCGACCTTGTCATAGCCCATGAATTGCAGCAATTCCGCCATGGCACCGGTATCCTGCAGCCGCATCGTCGCGCCGTGGAATCCGCGGATCGCGTGGTCGGCGTCGATCCCCTGCCCGGTCCAGCCCGCGCGGTCGTCATCGGCAACTTCGGCCACCGAAAATCCTTCGCCGTCGGCGGTCTTGAACCGCAGGCGGGCCTCGCCGAAATGTTCGACCTTTTCCACATCCTGCGCCGCAGCGCCCAGACGGTCGCCCCAGAACCCAAGGCTGCCCGTGGGCACGGAAAACACCGTCTCTCCGACCTCGCCGGTGCCGCGACGACCGCGGGCGGCATCGTGGAACGGGAAATAGGTCATGACGCTGCCGGGATTGCCCACCTCGTCACCGTAATACAGGTGATAGACGTCCGGCGCGTCAAAGTTGACGGTCTTCTTGACCCGGCGCAG
>JBBREW010000250.1:0-4817 GCA_038225335.1 Rhodobacterales bacterium | reverse complement strand
GAAGACAATGCCGAACCCCACCGCCGCGATGCTGGTCATCGGTGACGAAATCCTGTCGGGCCGCACCCGCGATTCGAATACAAACCATCTGGCGCAGGTGCTGACCGGCGCAGGCATCGACCTGAAGGAAGCCCGCGTCGTTAGCGACGATCCGGACGCCATCATGGCCGCCGTCCGCGCATTGTCAGAAGGGTATGACCATGTGTTTACCTCTGGCGGGATCGGGCCGACCCATGACGACATCACCGCCGACAGCATCGCCAGCGCCTTTGGCGTGGCCATTGATGTGCGTGACGATGCCCGCGCGCTGTTGCAGGCGCATTATGACCGCATGGGCACCACCCTGAATGACGCGCGTCTGCGCATGGCGCGGATCCCCGACGGGGCTGCACTGATCGACAACCCGGTCAGCACCGCGCCGGGGTTCACGCTGGGCAATGTGCATGTGATGGCCGGTGTCCCCGCCGTGTTCGAGGCGATGGTCGCATCGGTGGTCACCCATCTGGCGCATGGCGCGCCGCTGCTGTCGGCCACATGGCGCGTCCTGCGCGGTGAAGGCGACGTGGCCGGACCGCTGGCGATCCTTGCCGCCGCGCATCCGGACCTGAGCATCGGGTCCTATCCGTTCCAGATGAACGGGGCCTATGGCACGAATATCGTGGTGCGCGGCACGGATCAGGTGGCGGTCGATGCGGTCATGGCCGCATTGCATGCGCTGTTTCCGGCGTGACCGACTGGCCGGCGGTCATTGATGCGACGTGGCCTGCCGCAGGCCAACAGCGGATCGGGCCGTTCCTGTGCCGTCAGTCACCGGGGGGCGGGCGCAGGGTCAATGCCGCGACGACCGCCGATGCGGCTGCGGCTGCGGATATCGCCGCCGTCGTCGCAGCACAGCAGGCGGCAGGCCAGCCGCCGCTGTTCCGGGTCATGGGCCACCAGACCGCCCTTGATGCGGCGCTGGCCGCGCGCGGGTATGCGCACCACGACGCCACAGTGATCCTGACCTGCGCCCTCGACGTCCTGACCGCAGGCGGGCCTGTGCCCCCTGTCACCGTGTTTACCGTCTGGCCGCCGCTGGCAAGCCAGCGCGACATCTGGGCCGCGGGTGATGTGGGGCCTGCGCGGCTGGCGATCATGGACCGGGTGCAGGGCCCGAAAACAACCTTGCTGGGCCGGATCGACGACAGGCCCGCGGCCAGCGGATTTGTCGCTATGCATGGCACGACCGCGATGCTGCACGCGCTGGAGGTGGCACCCGCCTATCGCCGCCGCGGGCTGGCCCGGCACATGACCCGCGCTGCGGCCTTGTGGGCGGCACGGCAGGGGGCCGACCGGTTTGCCCTGCTGGTCACGGCGGACAATGGCGGCGCAAAGGCGCTTTATGCGGGGTTGGGGCTGGTTGAAGGCGGGCAATACCACTACCGTTCAGGGACCTGAGGAGGCCTCATGACGCATTCCCCGCCCAAGCAAGACCCGGCCGCGGCCACGCCCGCAGCCCCGGCACCGACCGCGCTTGACCTGCCGCAGGTCGATCCGCTGCCAGCGGCGACGCAGGCCTATTTCGATCTGTGTCAGGAAAAGCTGGGGATGGTCCCCAATGTGCTGCGCGCCTATGCCTTTGACATTGCGAAACTTGATGCCTTCACGGCGCTGTATAATGATCTGATGCTGGGGGCGTCCAACCTGACCAAGCTGGAACGCGAGATGATCGCGGTCGTGGTGTCGTCGGTCAATCGCTGCTTTTACTGCCTGACGGCGCACGGTGCCGCGGTGCGGCAGTTGTCGGGCGACCCGGTGCTGGGGGAAATGCTGGTCATGAACTGGCGTGTAGCCCGGCTGGACGCGCGGCAGACGGCGATGCTGGCCTTTGCTGAAAAACTGACGGCTGACAGTGCGGCCATCGTCGATGATGATCGCCAGGCCCTACGCGATGCGGGGTTCACCAACCGCGACATCTGGGACATCGGATCGGTGGCCGCGTTTTTCAACATGACCAACCGGGTGGCCGCGGCTGCGGACATGGCCCCCAATCCCGAATATCACACCCTGTTCCGATGATCCGCTGGCTGGCGTTGTGGGTGGCGTGGCCGGGGTTGGCCGTGGCGCAGGTCCTGACCCTGCCCGGCAATGCCGCCCTGCAACAAGAGGTGGTGTCAGACCTTGACAGCTATGTCCTGCCTGTCGCGCCGTGGGACGGCAGCAGCGTGCCGGGGCAGACCGTCGAAGGGGCGATGACGACGCAGATCTGGCGTATCCCCGCCGCAGGGCTGGCCAGCCTGCAATTGCTGCGCCCGTTGCGCGACCAGTTGCGGCAGGCGGGCTATGACGTGGTGTTCGACTGTGACACCGATCAATGCGGCGGGTTCGATTTCCGCTTTGGCACGCCCATAGCCGCACCGCCCGCGATGCAGGTCGATCTGGCGGATTTCCGGTTCGTGTCGGCCACCCGCAGCGATGATGACGGTCTGCGCGCGGTCAGCCTGCTGGTCAGCCGCACGCCGCAAGCGGGCTTTGTCCAGATCATCCGGGTGGTGCCCACATCGGCGGTGGATGTGCCGCAACTGACCGCCAGCGATGCGCCCGTGGTGCGGGCGACCGCACCTGTCGCCACCGGTGATCTGGCGCGGTCGCTGACCGATATGGGCCATGCGGTGCTGACCGGCGTCACCTTTGACAGCGGGTCGGTCACGCTGGGGGCGGGCGAACAACCCGCACTGGCGGCATTGGCGAAATACATGAGCGACAACCCCGATTTGCAGGTCAGCATCGTGGGCCATACTGACAGCAGCGGCGGACTGGACGGCAATATCGCCATTTCGCGCAGGCGGGCAGCGGCGGTGGTGGACCGGCTGGTCAGCGATCACGGCATCGCCCGCGCACGGCTGGAGGCGGCAGGCATGGGGTATATGTCACCCATCGCAAGCAATCTGACCCCCACCGGGCGCGACGCCAATCGCCGGGTCGCGGCGGTCGTCACCGGACCGATCCCCGCCGTGCCGACCGACTAGGCGAACGGGCCCCCTGTCAGGACCGCGCATGATTCTGCCGCCACGCACGCAAACGGCCCCCGCACCGGGGGGCCGCCTTGTCGCGCAATCCGTTACCTACCAAGCGTCGGGACCCTTGTCGGCAAAGACATGCACCAGAAAATCGATGAACGCCCGCACCTTGGGCTGGGTAAAGCGGCCGGGAGGATAAACCGCGTAGATGCCTTGGGTATCGGCGGGCAGACCGGGAATTGCTTCTTCGACCAGACCCTTGGCCATGGCGTCGCCATATAGAAAGCTGGGCAGATAGGCGATGCCAAGGCCGCCGACGCAGGCGTTCAGCAAGGATTGACCGTCGTTCACCGTCAGCCAGCCCGCCGTGCGAACCTGCCGCTTTTCCCCCGACGGGGCGGTCAGTTTCCAGACGGCGGCATTGGCCGCGTTGGAATAGTGCAGCAGTTTGTGGTCGTTCAGATCGTCGATTTTTTCGGGTCGCCCGTATTGCGCGAAATAACCGGGGCTTGCGATCATGCGGCGGGTGGTGTCGGTCAGCTTGCGCGCGCGCAGGGTGCTGTCCTCCAACTCTCCGATGCGGACGGCCATGTCGAACCCTTCAGAGATCAGTTCGACGTAGCGGTTGTTCAGCACCATGTTCACGGTGATGTCGGGGAATTCCTGCAGGAAATCCCCCAGCACCGGGGACAGGTGGTTCACCCCGAAATCGGTCGCGACAGAGATTCGCAGCAGACCGGAGGGTGCCGATTGCATCGAGGTGACAAGGGCGTCCGCTTCGCCTGCGTCGTTCAGGACCCGGCGGGCGCGGTCATAATAGGCCAGCCCGATTTCCGTCGGGCTGACGCGGCGGGTGGTTCGGTTCAGCAGACGCGCGCCAAGACGCGCTTCAAGCGCCGAGACGTGCTTGGAAACGGCGGATTTTGAAATCCCCATCTTCTTGGCCGCGTCGGTAAAGCCACCTTGGTCCACAACTGTGGCGAAGGCTTCCATTTCGGTAAGGCGATCCATGCCGGTTTGTCCTAACGCAAGCAAATATTCATGACTTGGTCTTGACCGGCAATCTGGGCAGGAATGGGACGGTGGCCTGACAATACCGCGATTTCGCGATACACTGGTGCAGATCAGGAAACAACCCCAACGTGTATTTCAGCGCAGATTTGCCGCAGCGATGGCAGCGGCAATCTGGGCCCCGATCAGGGCAGACCCGGTCGCGGACGGATGCGCCAGATCGCGGGCGTAATGCCCGAGGTTGGCCGGATCAATCACGTCCTTTGGATCGACAAAGATCACATCCGGGCTGGTTTGCGCCAACAGGGCAAGGCGGTTTGACAGGTCGGTCAGCGCGTCCGCGCAGGCGCTGAACGGACCGCCCGCGACCGATGTGCCGTAATAGCCCAGCCAGACGACCCGGTGGTTGTCCGCCAGCAGGCGGCGGGTGAAATCCGCCATGGCCCCGGATTGTCCGTCAGCGGTCAGCAAGGCGTCCAAGGGTGTGTCGCAATCCATACAACCACAGGTTCGCCGCAGATCGTTGGCCCCGCCGTTCACGATCACCCAGTCCCAGGGACCCGGACGGAACTGACCGGGCACCGATTGCAGGAAGGTCGCACCGATGACCGCGCGATTGGTCACCGCCTGCCCGCCCGCCTGTGCGGCCACGCGGGGGATGTCGCCCGACTGAAGCCGGTTCCACGCCAGCACGCTGTCACCGACCGCCAGCATCCGCACGTCGCCCTGTTGCGGGGCGGCGCAGGCGGTCAGCAGGACAAGGACGGCCCACAGTGCCTTCACAAGGTGGCTGCCAACCGGGTGCCC
>JBBREW010000249.1:0-4820 GCA_038225335.1 Rhodobacterales bacterium | reverse complement strand
AGATCACGTTGCATGGCTGGAAAACATCACCGGCACCGCCTTGGGTGTGCTGGCGGTCGCGTCGGGGATCTACACGTATCTGGGTGTCTCGTCGCTGCTGGATGACACCGGCGCGCTGTCGGTCTTTGCGGCCCTGTCCTATTCGGTCGCCGTGTCCGTCGGCATTTTCGTGTTCTGGTCTTATATGATGCGCCTGCTGCCTGCGGTGCGTACAGCCGCAGCCCGCGTCGGGCTGGGTCTGTCCATGCTGCTGGGGTCGGTCGCCATCATCGCGATGTCGTCCTGGCTGAACGCAGCCGCCCTCGCCGGGGCCGCCGCCGTCGAACAGCATCTGGCCACAACGGTGCAGCAATACCAGAACGCCCTTGAACGAAGCGATGAAATTACCCAATCCGGCCAAAGCCTTGCCCGCGACGTGGCCCGCGTCCGCCAGTCCTTTGATGATCTGAGCGAACAAGAGGCCACAGGTCAGCTGTCAGGCTTTGCAGGTCAGGGGGCAGTCTTTCGGCTGTTGCGCCAGAAATCCGACGAACTCGCGGCGCTGGAGGCGCAGATCACAGCCCAGCAACCGCTGGTCGAACAGGCCTTTGCCGAAGGCAACGCCACCCTGTCACGGATGCGCGCCCTGACCGTCGATCAAGGCCCGGTCGAGGCGCGAACCGTGCCGTTTTCCGAAGAAGCCGTGCGGCTGGCCAATGTCATCACGCAGTTGCGGCAACTGTCCGTCGCCCCCCTTGTCAGCCGGGCCGCGACCGATCTGACCGATGCGGTGGTCCTGCCCAGTCTGGACGGATCGGATACCGCCACCCGCACGGGCCAGCAGGCCACCATCGATTCGGTCCTGAACGTCCTGCAACAGCGCGCGACCACCCTGCAGGCGGCAGCGCAGGATGTGCTGAACATGACACCTGCGGCGGAAATCAGCTATACGCCGATTTCCGCGGCGGATGCGGTGATCCTTTATGCGGGCAATTTCATCCCGTCATGGGCCGGGGCCATCGCGATTGATCTGCTGCCCGCCGTTCTGGTGCTGATCCTTGCGGTGACGCAGGCTGCGATCCGGTCGGGCCGGGACGGCACCGCGGTCGAGGACACGATGACCCTGGCCGAATTGCGCGCGGCCGTCCTTGCAGTGCGTGACATGGACACCGCCATCGACCGCGCGTCCGTCCCACAGGTCCCCGCCGTGCCGATGACACCCGCGCCGAACCCTGCGCCGGACAACGCCGCGCGCGTGACCGACCGCATCGGGCCTGTGACGTCGGCTGTCGCTTCTCCTGTCGTGCCGCCCGCTGCGGCGTCATGACGGTGCAGGCGTCTTCGGGATGGACCGCCGGGCGGATGCTGCGCTGGTTGTTCGCGATCCAGCTTGGCTTTGCGATGGTGCTGCTTGGAACGGACATGATGCGCATCCTGCCGGGTCTGACATCCCCGTCGCAGGCCCCCGCGATCACCCAGCCGCCCGGCCCCGGCGACCAGACCCGCCGCTATGACCCGGCCCGCATCGACCCGCGCCCGGCCCGGCCCGGCACACGCCCGGTGCCCGATACCACGGATATGCCGTCGCGGCTGGCCTTTGTGGATACGGTCTGGGACGGCGCGGCGACGATCACCCTGACCGGCGAGATCGCCCCCGGCGATGCGGACCGTTTCACCACGTTTCTGGACAGCGTCGATCCGGTGCCCGCGCAGGCCTTCCTCAATTCGCCCGGTGGATCGGTGCAGGATGCGCTGGCCATGGGGCGGCGCCTGCGCGAGGCTGGCATCGCCACCCGCATGACCGCGACCGACATCTGCCTGTCGGCCTGCCCCTATATTCTGGCGGCGGGTACGACCCGGACCGTGGACGACGGCGCGCTGGTGGGGGTGCATCAGCACTATTTCGGCCAGAACACCGTCCTGCCCGCCTTTCTGGCGGTCGAGGATATCCAGCGCGGCCAAGGCGAGGTGATGGGGTATCTGGATGACATGGACGTTGATCCCCTGATCATGCGCCATGCCCTGCAGACGCCGCCGGACGAAATCTATCTGCTGACCCCTGCCGAACTTGCAACCTATCGCCTGACTACGCCCGCTGAATGATCGCCACGCGGACCGCGCAGCGGGGGGCTTTTGCCTGGCAGGGTCTGCAGGGCGCACCGACCTTGCGCTGCACGGTCGGATGCCGCCCCTTGCCGCAAGGGCGAAGCCCTGTCAAAAGACGGCCATGAGCACTGGACACCTGACCATCGACCTTGCCGCCATTGCTGCGAACTGGCGAAGCCTGAATGCCCTGACCGCCTGCGACACCGCAGCCGTGATCAAGGCCGACGCCTATGGGCTGGGTGTGGACCGGGTCGCGCGGGCGCTGTCAAAACAGGGTGTGCGGACATTTTACGTGGCCATGGCCGAAGAAGGTGCCGCCGTGCGCGCCGCCGTGGGCGACAAGGCGCAGATCCGGGTCCTGACCGGTCATATGCGCGGCGACACCGACATGATCGCGGACCTGCATCTGACACCGATGCTCAGCAGTATCGACCAGATCAACAGGCATTTCGAATCGCTGCCCGATCACCCCTTTGGCCTGCAACTGGACACCGGCATGAACCGGCTGGGGCTGGAATGGGATGACTGGGCCGCCGTGGCAGAGGCCGCTTTGCGCCGCAAGCCCGTGGTGGTCATGTCGCATCTGGCCTGCGCTGACGAACCGGACCACCCGATGAACGCCTATCAGCTGGACGTGTTTCACCAGATGACCGACGGCATCACCACGCCCCGGTCGCTGGCCGCCACCGGTGGAATCCTGTTGGGACCGCAGTATCATTTTGACGAATGTCGCGCGGGGATCGGGCTTTATGGCGGTTTGCCTTTCGCGGATGCGCGTCCGGTGGTGCGGCTGGATTTACCGGTCGTGCAGATCCGCGACCTGACCGCAGGCGAAGTGGTCGGATACGGCAACAGCTGGCAGGCGGACAGGCCGACCCGGCTTGCGACCGTCGCCGCAGGCTATGCCGATGGCCTGCACCGGGCCTTGGCGCGGGGGGCGATGCTGTGGCATGGTCACACGCCCTGCCCGGTGGTGGGCCGCGTGTCGATGGACCTGTTAACCGTCGATGTCACCGACCTGCCCGATACGCCGGGGGCGCTGGCGATCATCTGTGAAGAACAGCCGGTCGACCGTCTGGCGCAGGCGGGCAATACGATCGGTTATGAAATGCTGACCAGCCTCGGTGGTCGCTATTCCCGGCGCTATGTCGGCTGACGATTCGGCCCGCGACGGACGGAAATGAAGGGGCATCACGCCAATTGCCCCTGAAGTGCCCCGGTTTGGTCAAAATTCCGACACATTCGGATTGTTGCCAGCGGGTAAACAATCACAGCGGTTTCGGGGCGCAAAGCCACCACATCTTGTCAGATACCGGGCATTCGGACCTTTGCACGTCTGACGATCCCCGGCACCACACCTTTGACGTGTGAATTACGCGGATTTTGGCGACGGCCAGCGCACCGACCCTGCCCTGCACCGATGGACCCACGCAAAATTGTCCTTAAGGTAGCAAGAATAGATCAATACCTTTTCTGACGGGGCCACGTGCCATGACGATGAATTTGCGCGATGCCGTTCGGCTGTTGCACGCGACAGCCCTGTTTATCGTGGCAGTCATCGCCTTTGCCGCGGTCTTTTACACGCTGTTGTGCATCATCGGTCTTGCCGACTGGCTGACCTTGGCGGTGACCTTTGGCGGGTTGACCCACGCCGATGCCGGACCTTGGGTGCAAAGCGGTGTGACACTTGTGGTCGGGGCGATGGCGTTCTTCTTGCCGACCAATGCCCGGATGATGGCGCTGGAAACCAGTCACCGCAATTTCCACATCCGGATGGACGATGTGACACGCGCCTATCAGGCCGCCCATGCCGCCGACCGCAGCGGGGTGTTTACCCTCAGTTCCGAATTCGATGCGGTGCGCGAACGATTGGCCTATCTGCGCGATCACCCGGATCTGGCAGAACTGGAACCCGGCGTGATGGAAGTGGCCGCCCAGATGAGCGTGCAAAGCACGCATCTTGCACAGAATTATTCAGCCGACCGCGTGGCGCGCGCCAAGGCGTTCTTGCGCCAGCGCCAGCAAGAGGTCGAGGCCCAGCAGGAACGCATTGTCGAGGCATTGCACGTCTGTGAACAGATCCGGACATGGGCGCAGCAGATCGAGGCCGAAGAAAGCCGGGTCGCAAGCCAGCTTGCCTATCTTGACAGCCGCCTGCAATCTACCCTGCCCTTGCTGGGGTATGCGCTGGAACACGACGCCATTGCCGACGCGACTGTCGTGGCAACGGAACCGCCTGACACCCCGTCGACGCAAGACCCTGTGCCGCTGCGCGATGCAGCGGTGTCCAGCATTGTGCCCATGCCGCAGAAACCGGCAGCAGAATGATGACGCCGCAATGGGTGCGCTGGCTGAACCTTGGGCTTTTGGTCCTGTTTCCGCTGTCGTGGTTTGCACCGCTGTTGCGGGCGGGCCTGCTGCCCTTGTTTCGCCTGTCGGATATCACCGTGTTGTCGGGGGTGCGCAGCCTGTGGTCCACATCGCCGTTTCTGGCCGTTCTGGTCCTGTTGCTCGCCATGGTCGCACCGATGCTAAAAACCATCGGTCTGGCCTTGATGCACTACGGTCGTCTGGGGCCGCGGGCGCTGCCCTTGTTGGCATGGGCGGGCAAGCTGGCGATGGCCGACGTGTTCCTACTGTCGCTTTACGTCGTTGTCATCAAGGGCATGGGCGTGGGCCGGGTGGAAACCGGCTGGGGGATTTATCTGTTCACCGCCTGCATCCTTGCATCCATC
>JBBREW010000248.1:0-4842 GCA_038225335.1 Rhodobacterales bacterium | reverse complement strand
GACCCCGCGCCCGACGTTGCGGGCCGTGTCAGACGGGGCAGAGGCCCATCTGTACCGCGCGCATCCGGTGCTGGACCACGGGTTTGTCCGCTTGATCGACTATATGGGTGACGATGCGGCGATCTGTCAGGCCGCGCGTGTCTCCTATGGCCGGGGCACCAAATCCGTGCAGAACGACGAAGGGCTGATTCGCTATCTGATGCGGCATTGGCACAGCACCCCGTTCGAGATGTGCGAGATCAAGTTGCACGTCAAACTGCCCGTCTTTGTGGCGCGGCAGTGGATCAGGCACCGCACCGCCAACGTCAACGAATATTCCGCGCGTTATTCGATCCTGGACCGCGAGTTTTATATTCCGGAACCCTCCCAGCTTGCGGCGCAAAGCACCATCAACAATCAGGGTAGGGGACAAGCCTTAACACCGGATGAATCCGCGCGGGTGCTGGAGATTTTGAAAGGCGACGCGGCCCGCACCTATGACCACTATGCCGAAATGATCAGCGAAGAAGGCCCGGACGGGGCGGCGAAACAAGGGCTTGCCCGCGAATTGGCCCGCATGAACCTGCCTGCGAACATCTATACGCAATGGTATTGGAAGGTCGATCTGCACAACCTGTTCCATTTCCTGCGCCTGCGTGCCGATGCCCATGCGCAATACGAAATCCGCGTCTACGCGGATGCGATCTGCAAGATCGTCGCCGACTGGGTCCCCGCCGCTTACGGCGCATTTGCCGATTACCGTCTGGGCGGTGCCGTGCTGAGCGCCAAGGGGCTGGATTGTCTGAAACGGATGCTGGCAGGGGAGGCGGTCACGCAAGAGACAAGCGGGATGAGCAAGGGAGAATGGCGGGAGTTTGAGGGGGTTTTGAACGACCCCGCCTAGCGGGGGCAAATCGTTCCAGTGAAACGATTTGAGTGAAAAACGGGCACGGCTATGCCGTGGCCAGCGAGGCGGTAAATATATGAGCTTTGAAGAAATAGAGAAAAAGATATTTACTGAAACTATCCCTTTGATGGAAAAAGTAAAATTCGACTCATCGAATTGGTGGGATTTAGCTCCAGTTCTGTTGTCATGTGCCATTCTAGAGAGTATTGACTCGGTTTGCCTATTAGGTCGAAGTGGTAAAAAATTGCAGGCCGAGATCATTCTTCGGTCCGCACTTGAGCAGTATGTTGCTCTCCTTTTAGTTTGCAAAAGCTCATTTTGGATCGACGGTATGTTACTTCGGGAGCAACTTGATTGGAGGAAAACATTTGAACGATCCAAAGCAGGCAACAAGTATTTTGCCGGATTTGGGGAAAAATTCGATATCGACGAGTTGATCTCTCAACATGATGTTGAAATCGCAAGGCTTAAGAGTGCTGGCGCAAAATGGGGTAAGCCGCGAGACAGATTTTCGGCGGCAGGTCATTTAGATGCGTATGAGGGCCTTTATCATAAGCTAAGTGACAGTGTTCATTCGAATCTTATTTCGCTTAAAGGAAGATACCTTGATGTGCAAACTGGCGCGCTCGTCGTATCCTTGGATTTTAGCCGAACGCAAGAAAGTCTAGACGCAGTGGAAGGTTCAGCGCGCGAACTTTTAGATCACTTAGAAAGCGTTATCCGTTCCAGATTCCTAGCTGGTGACTGGAAGTTTGACCAAGTTGAGACGTAATTGACTTTTTCTTTTCTTTATTAGATTATAATTAATTGTGGTTTGCCTGTTTGGGTGCTTTTATTGCTTTATCTGAAGCTTTAATCAACGGAAATTTTTTAGTTAAAATCTACCCAAGGGGATCGCGTGAGCTATGTTATCTAAAGAAAATATTTAGGACCCCCCCCATGCGCATCTTCGCCCTCAAATCCTGTGACACCTGCAAGACCGCGATCAAGGCGCTCCGCGCTGCGGGGCATGACCCCGAAGTCATCGACGTGCGGACGGACGGGTTGACCGACGACGACCGGGCGATGATCCTTGAACAGTTCGGGGATGCGGCGATCAACAAATCCTCGACCACGTGGCGCGGGCTGGACGCAGAGGAGAAGGCGCAGCCGAACGCCAGCCTGCTGTTGATGCACCCCGGTCTGATGAAACGCCCGGTGATCCACAACGGCGATGTCTGGACGATCGGCTGGAAGGAAGACGCGCAGGCCGCCCACCTGTGACCGTGCGACGCGCGGCCCGCCCGTAACAGGCAGGCCGCCCGGTCAGGTTCAGGCCAGCACGTCTGCCACCGTGACCGGCGCATCCGCGACGGGTGCGGCGCGCAGATCGGGCGCTGTTGCCTCTGCCGCCAGTTGGGCCACGATGTCATCCAGCGCCATGACGCGGGTCTGTTGTTCACCCAGACGGCGCACGGAGGCGGTGCGCTCCTCCACCTCGCGGCCACCCAGCGCCAGAATGACCGGCACCTTGCCAACGGAATGTTCGCGGACCTTGTAGTTGATCTTCTCGTTGCGGGTGTCCGCCTCTGCCCGGATGCCGCGCGCCTTCAGGGCTGCGACGACCTGATGCGCGTAATCGTCGGCATCGGATACGATGGTGGCGACGACGACCTGACGGGGGGCCAGCCAGAAGGGCAGCTTGCCTGCGTGTTCCTCGATCAGGATGCCGATGAAACGCTCGAACGATCCCAGAACGGCGCGGTGCAGCATGACGGGGCGGTGTTTGGCGCCGTCCTGCGCCACATAGTTGGCGTCCAGCCGGTCGGGCAGGTTCGGGTCCACCTGCAGGGTGCCGCACTGCCATTCGCGGCCAATCGCGTCGGTCAGGGTGAATTCCAGTTTCGGCCCGTAAAACGCGCCTTCGCCGGGCAGCAGTTCATAGGTGTAACCGGCCGCCTTGCAGGCGTCGCCCAAGGCCGCCTCTACCCGGTCCCAGCTGTCGTCCGACCCGATCCGCTTTTCCGGGCGGGTGGACAGTTTGATCGTCCAGTTGTCAAAGCCAAGGTCGGCATAGACAGAGGCGAGCAGTTTGATGAACTTTTCCGTTTCCGCCACGATCTGGTCGTCGGTGCAGAAAATATGCGCGTCGTCCTGCGTAAAGCCCCGCACGCGCATGATCCCGTGCAGCGCGCCGGACGGCTCATACCGGTTGCACGATCCGAATTCCGCCATGCGCAGCGGCAGGTCCCGGTAGGACTTCAGACCCTGATTAAAAATCTGCACGTGGCAAGGGCAGTTCATCGGTTTCAGCGCGTTCACGGTCTTTTCGCGGGCGTGTTCCTCGTCCACCTCGACGATGAACATATGGTCCTGATAGTTGTCCCAGTGGCCGGATTTTTCCCACAGCACGCGGTTCACGACCTGCGGTGTGTTCACCTCGACATAGCCGTCGCTGCGCTGCTTGCGGCGCATGTAATCCTGAAGTTCGGTGTAGATTGTCCAGCCGTTGGGGTGCCAGAAGATCTGGCCGGGGGCCTCTTCCTGCATGTGGAACAGGTCCATTTCGCGGCCCAGCTTGCGGTGGTCGCGCTTTGCCGCTTCCTCCAGCATGTGCAGGTGCGCCTTGAGGTCTTCCTTGTTGGTAAAGGCCACGCCGTAGATGCGTTGCAGCATCTGGCGGCTGCTGTCGCCGCGCCAATAGGCCCCGGCGATGGACATCAGCTTGAACCCGTCAGCGGGCACCTGACCTGTGTTTTGCAGGTGCGGGCCCCGGCACAGGTCCTGCCAGTCGCCATGCCAATACATGCGCAGGGGCTCGTTGCCGGGGATGCTCTCGATCAGCTCGACCTTATAGGGTTCGGCCCTGTCGGTGTAATGCTGGATCGCGCGGGCGCGGTCCCAGATTTCGGTGCGGACATCGTCGCGGGCGTTGATGATCTCTTTCATCTTTTTCTCGATGGTCGAGAGGTCTTCCGGCGTGAAGGGTTCCGCCCGGTCAAAGTCGTAATACCAGCCGTCCTTGATGACCGGGCCGATGGTCACCTGCGTGTCGGGCCAGATCGCCTGCACGGCGCGGGCCATGATATGCGCCAGATCGTGCCGCACCAGTTCAAGGGCGGGCACCTGATCCTTCATGGTATTGATGGCGATGCTGCTGTCGCCTGAAATCGGCCATGCCAGATCCCAGTGCTGCCCGTTGACGGTCGCTGAAATTGCCTTTTTGCGCAGGGACGATGAAATATCGGCGGCCACATCGGCGGCGGTGATGCCTGCGTCATAGCTGCGCGCATTGCCATCGGGAAAGGTCAGGGTGATCTGGGCCATCTGCTTGGCTCCTCATCGGTTTGGCGCCCACGGAACGCCCGGTTGCGGGATATGTCTGCCGCATCCATGCCGCGCACCGGGCCAAGGGTCAAGAGGGCGCGGCAGCGCCTCTTGGCCGGGTTGCCTGCATGGCGTATGCCATGGGCACAGGTGTCGCCCGACGCCGCAGACCACGGAAAGATCCCGATGACCAGCCCAGCCCCCCAGTCGTTCCCGGCCTTTGTTGCATCAGTGCGGGGCGGTCGCATTGCCTATCACCTGCACAGGGGGCAGGGGCCTGCGGTGGTGTTTCTTGGCGGCTTCAAGTCGGACATGGGCGGCACAAAGGCCGTGCACCTGGACGCCTGGTGCCGGGCGCAGGGCCGGACGTTCCTGCGGTTCGACTATGCCGGTCACGGGCAAAGTGACGGTGCCTTTACGGATGGCTGTATCGGTGACTGGTGCGCGGATGCGCGTGCTGCCCTAGATCTGGTGCCGGGGCCGGTGGTCCTTGTGGGGTCGTCGATGGGTGGCTGGATTGCCTTGCTGTGCGCCCGCGCCGCACCGGACCGGGTCGCAGGGCTGGTCACCATCGCCGCCGCACCCGATTTCACCGAAGACAGCATGTGGGCGGGCTTTGATCCCGAACAGCGGGCAACCCTCGCCCGCGT
>JBBREW010000247.1:0-4847 GCA_038225335.1 Rhodobacterales bacterium | reverse complement strand
CCGTCGATCTGGTCATAGGCGCGGAATTCGCCGAAATACTTCGTGATCGCCGCCGTCAGCGTCGTCTTGCCGTGGTCCACGTGACCGATGGTCCCGATGTTCACGTGCGGTTTGTTGCGTTCGAACTTTGCCTTAGCCATGATGGCCTCCTTGGAATGCGAATGGGGTGATGTGGGGCGCGGGGTCAGCCCCCGCGCAGCCCGTTTTTAGGCGTATTTCTTCTGGATCTCGTCAGAGATGTTCTGCGGCACCGGTTCGTAGTGATCGAACTGCATGGTGAAGTTCGCACGGCCAGAGGTCATCGACCGCAAGGTGTTGATATAGCCGAACATGTTGGCCAGCGGCACAAAGCAGGTGATGACGTTGGCGTTGCCGCGGCTGTCCTGCCCCTGCACCATCCCGCGACGGGATGTCAGGTCGCCGATCACGCCACCGGTGTATTCTTCCGGTGTCACGACTTCGACTTTCATGATCGGCTCCAACAGCTTGGCACCGGCCTTGCGCAGACCTTCACGCATGCACATCCGTGCTGCGATCTCGAACGCGAGAACCGAGGAGTCGACGTCGTGGTACTTGCCTTCCAGCAATTGCACCTTGAAGTCGATCACGGGGAAGCCTGCGAGCGGACCGGAATCCATCACCGACTTGATGCCTTTTTCGACACCGGGGATGTATTCCTTTGGCACGGAACCGCCGACAACCTTGGATTCGAAGGAATATCCTTCGCCCGGTGCTGTCGGCATGATCAGCAGTTTCACTTCGCCGAACTGACCCGAACCACCCGACTGTTTCTTGTGGGTGTAGGTGTGTTCGACTTCGTGGCCGATGGTTTCGCGATACGCCACCTGCGGCGCACCGATGTTCGCCTCCACCTTGAATTCGCGACGCATGCGGTCAACGAGGATGTCGAGGTGAAGTTCGCCCATGCCGCGCATGATGGTCTGACCGGATTCAAAATCGGTCTCCACGCGGAAGGACGGATCCTCGGCTGCCAGACGGGCCAAAGCGACGCCCATCTTTTCCTGATCGGCCTTGGTCTTTGGTTCAACCGCGATTTCGATCACCGGCTCCGGGAAGGTCATCGTTTCCAGAACGACAGGCTCTTTTTCCGAACACAGCGTATCACCGGTCGTGGTGTTCTTCAGACCACCCAGCGCGATGATGTCGCCGGCGAAGGCTTCGTCGATTTCTTCGCGGTTGATGGCGTGCATCATCATCATCCGACCAACACGCTCTTTGTTGCCTTTGGTCGAGTTCAGCATCGCATCACCCTTTTTCAGTTGACCCGAATAGATCCGGGTGAACGTCAAAGAGCCGACGAAGGGGTCGTTCATGATCTTGAACGCAAGGCCGGAGAACGGCATGGAATCGTCCGCGCGACGGGGAATGTTGCGCGTTTCCGTGTCATCACCGGGCTTGAAGCCCATGTAATCGACCACGTCCAGCGGGCTGGGCAGAAAGTCGATGACAGCGTTCAGCAGGGGCTGCACGCCTTTGTTCTTGAACGCGGACCCAGCGGCAACCGGCACGAAGGTCAGCGACAGCGTGCCCTTGCGGACCAGCGCGCGCAGCGTGTCCTCGTCGGGCTCGACGCCCTCGAGGTAGGCTTCCATCGCGGTGTCGTCCATGTCGACGGCAGCCTCGACCAGATTGGCACGCCATTCGTCGGCCAAATCTTTCAGGCTGTCACGGATCGGCTTGCGGACCCAGCTCGCGCCAAGGTCTTCGCCTTCCCAGACCCACTCTTCCATCTTGATCAGATCGACGATGCCTTCCAACTGGTCTTCGGCACCGATCGGGAACGTGATCGGCACAGCCGTCGCACCGGTGCGTTCCTTGATCATGCGCACGCACTTGAAGTAATCGGCGCCGATCTTGTCCATCTTGTTGACAAAGACGATCCGCGGAACCTTGTAACGGTCGGCCTGACGCCAGACGGTTTCGGTCTGCGGTTCGACACCGGCGTTGGCATCCAGCAGGCAGATCGCGCCATCCAGCACAGCCAGCGAACGTTCGACTTCGATCGTGAAGTCCACGTGGCCGGGGGTGTCGATGATGTTGAAGCGATATTTCGTATCGGAAATGCCGTCAGCGGTGGGGTCTTCCTGACGCTGCCAGAAGGTCGTGGTGGCAGCAGAGGTGATCGTGATGCCCCGCTCCTGCTCCTGCTCCATCCAGTCCATCGTCGCGGCGCCGTCGTGGACTTCGCCGATCTTGTGGGACTTGCCGGTGTAATACAGGATACGTTCGGTCGTCGTGGTTTTACCCGCGTCGATGTGCGCCATGATACCGAAGTTCCGGTAGCGCTGCAGAGGATAGTCGCGTGCCATTGGCGTGGTGCTCCTGAATTACCAGCGGTAGTGGCTGAACGCTTTGTTAGCGTCGGCCATCTTGTGGGTGTCTTCGCGCTTTTTCACGGCTGTGCCACGGTTGTTGACCGCGTCCAGCAGTTCGCCGGCAAGGCGCTCTTCCATCGTGTTTTCGTTCCGCTTTTTCGCAGCGGCGATCAGCCAGCGGATCGCCAGCGCCTCGCGCCGCTCGGGGCGGACTTCGACAGGAACCTGATAGGTGGCACCACCGACGCGGCGCGAGCGCACTTCGACAGAGGGTTTGATGTTCTCAAGGCACTCGTGGAACACTTCCACGGGGGACTTTTTCAGCTTGCCTTCCACACGCTCGAAAGCGTTGTAGACGATCCGTTCGGCGACGGCTTTTTTGCCATCAACCATCAGGTTGTTCATGAATTTGGTCAGAACGGTATCACCGAACTTGGCGTCCGGCAGGACTTGGCGTTTTTCAGCAGCGTGACGACGTGACATGTCTTTTTCCTTTTATCCAGTTGCGGGCGAAACCCCGGGCGCGCGCGGGCGCCGGGTCGGCCGAGTTTCTTACTTCGGCCGCTTCGCGCCATACTTGGAACGACGCTGCTTACGGTCTTTGACGCCTTGGGTATCCAGAACACCGCGCAGGATGTGGTAACGGACACCGGGAAGATCTTTTACGCGGCCGCCACGGATCAGGACAACAGAGTGCTCCTGAAGGTTGTGGCTCTCGCCGCCGATGTAGGAGATGACTTCGAAGCCATTGGTCAGACGCACCTTGGCGACCTTACGCATGGCCGAGTTCGGCTTTTTCGGTGTCGTTGTATAGACCCGTGTGCAAACGCCGCGTTTCTGCGGGCAGCCTTCAAGGTGCATGGATTTGGAACGGACTACTTTGGGCTGACGCGGCTTGCGGATCAGCTGCTGGATTGTTGGCATTGGGCTGTTGTCCCCATCTTTCAGATATGGCGACCACCGGGGCCGCGGATTGATAACGCGCACAATTCCTTTCGGAAAAGCACAAAAAATCCGCAGTCGAACCCTTACCGGAGGTTCGGTGCGGCGGGTATCCAGAGGAACAGGACGTCCAACGTCCGGTTCTTGACCACTTCAACTATGATATCGGTTCAGGACGGATTGCGCCCGGACCCGGATGTGGGGCCGTATAGGCGGTTGCCATGGGGGTGTCAACAGCGCCGCTGGCCGCGCAAAGCCTAACGAATGCGGGCCGGAACCGCCGGGCGGTCCAGTTTCAGCCGCCGTTCACGCAACAGGGTGAAAATGCCGGTTGCCACAACGATTCCCGCCCCGAGCAAGGTCAGGCCCGATGGGAATTCACCGAAGACCAGCACGCCCAGAACCAGTGCTGTCAGCAGGCCGGTATAGCGGAACGGGGCAACGAAACCGATCTCTCCGACGCGCATGGCGGCCACCGAAAAGATGTAGCCAAAGATGACGAAAACCGTGGCCCCCATCAGCCGTCCCGCCTCTGGCAGGGATACGGGCTGCCACTCGACCGCCACAGACGCCAGACCCGACACCAGCGTCACGCCCACAGCGGCCACCACGGATACCATCAGCGACGGCACATCGCTGGACAACCTGCGCACAACAAGATCGCGCAGGGTCACGCAGGCGACCGCCCCCAGGGCATACAGGGAATAGACGGTGAAATCCGCGCCACCGGGCCGGACGATCAACATCACACCGCCAAATCCGACAAGGATCGCAAGCAGGCGACGCCATCCCAGCGCCTCTTTCAGAAAGACCGCACCGGCAAGGCTGACCGACAGCGGCAGCACCTGCAAAATCGCGCTGACATTCGCCAGCGGCATGTGAAACAGCGCCGTGATAAAGAAAAATGCGCCGCCGATTTCGGCAGCGGACCGGACCCACATGATCACCCAGTCGCGCCGGGTCAGGTCGAACCGCAACTGACCCATGAACCGTGCCAGACCGATCAGACACAGGGTGACCCCCAGCCCGCGCAGGAATAAAAGCTGCCACAGGGGCATCACGTCCGACAGCGTCTTGGTAAAACTGTCGTTGATCGTAAAGGTCATCATCGCGGCCGCCATAAAGGCCGCCCCACGCATATTATCGGACATCGCTACCATGCCAGATCGCTAACAGCGGGCAGCGCAGGATACCAGAGGCTGCCCCGCAGCCCGGCATGAAATGCGTGCGATCCACACCCAGCGCAAACGAAATGGCCCCCGCAGCGATGCGGGGGCCATAGGAACGTCACAACGGATCGGGCGATTATTCGTCGCGGCTTTCCGGTGTGTCCGTCACCAGATGGTCGAAATCGTCGCCACCGATCACGTCGTCCACGACGGGTTCCGGGATCGGTGCCGCCAGACGGGCTGCTTCTTCTGCTTCTTCGCGGCGTGTTTCGATCACCACGTTGTCACGGGCAGACGCAATCCCACGGATGCGGCTGGTGGCACCACCGGTGCCGGCCGGGATCAGACGACCCACGATGACGTTCTCTTTCAGACCGACCAGTTTGTCCCGCTTGCCCTG
>JBBREW010000246.1:0-4875 GCA_038225335.1 Rhodobacterales bacterium | reverse complement strand
GCGTCCTGCAACACCTGTGCAAGGGCCGCCACATCGCGCAGGCCCGCGTTCAGGCCTTGCCCTGCGATGGGGTGGATGCCGTGGGCGGCGTCGCCGACCAGTGCGACGCGCGGTGCGATCAGGCTGTTGGCCAATGTCAGGCCCAGCGGATAGGCGTGCCGCGCGCCGACCAGCCGCAGATCACCCAGAAACGACCCGAATGCGGGTTTCAGGGCCGCAAGGAATCCCGCATCGTCCAGCGCCATGACGCTGCGGGCGCGGGGGGCGTGCTCGCTCCAGACGACGGCGCAGCGATTGCCGGTCAGCGGCAGGATGGCAAGCGGACCGCCAGGCATGAAAAACTGATGCGCCACCCCGTTGTGGGGCAGATCGTGCGCCACGGCGCAGACCATGGCGATCTGGTCGTAATCCCACCCGGTGCGGCCGATCCCGGCCCGCTGTGCCACACCGCTGTTGCGCCCGTCGCAGCCGACCAGCAGCCGTGCCGACAGGACCTGTCCATCATCCAGCGTCACGGTGATACCGCCTGCCGTAGCAGACTGGGCCGTGACGCGGCGCCCGGTGACATGGCTGATCGCATCGGTCGCGGTCACGGCATCCAGCAGCGCGCTGCGGAGATGGCGATCCTCTACCAGCCAGCCCATCGGGCCTTCTTCGATTTCGGCGTGGTCGAAATGCATCATCCAAGGGCTTGCGCCTTCGCCCGCACGACCGTCGGTCACCTTGATGTCCAGCATGGGCTGGGCTTCCGGTTGCAGGGTATCCCACACACCGATGCCGCGCAGCAGGCGCATCGACCCCAATGCAATGGCATAGGCGCGGCCGTCGAAATCGCGGGCGCGGTGGGTATCGGGGGTGATCGCGTCGATCACGGTGACACGCAGTCCCGACTGAGCGGCTGCCAGGGCAAGGACGGGGCCGTTCAGGCCGCCGCCGACGATGATGATGTCTGTCTGTTCCATGCGCTTTCATATGGGCGTGCCTGCGGGATTGTCCATGCGGTGCGCGGTCGCTAGCGTGACGGCGCAACGCAAGGGGACCGCAGGCATGGATGACTGGCGCTTTATGACGGCAACGGCGCTGGGTCAGGGGATTGCCGATCATACGATCGACCCCGTGGCCCTGACGCAGCTGTTTCTGGATGCCATCACCGCCCATCCGCACCGCGACCGCATTTATGCGCGGGTCACAGCGGACCGGGCGCGCGGCATGGCGCAGGCGGCCGCAGGGCGGGCGCAGGCGGGGATGCGGCGCAGCGCACTGGACGGTGTGCCGATCAGTTGGAAGGACCTGTTCGACACCGCAGGCACCGCAACAGAGGCCGGCACCCGCCTGATGGCCGGGCGAGTGCCCGATGCGGATGCGCAGGTGCTGGTCAACGCCACGGCGGCGGGGCTGGTCTGTCTGGGCAAGACGCATATGTCGGAAATCGCCTTTTCCGGGCTGGGTCTGAACCCGATGACCGCAACACCCCCCAATGTGAACGATCCGGCAGCGGTGGCAGGTGGGTCGTCATCGGGGGCTGCGGCCTCTGTTGCGTTCGGGCTGGCCGCGGCGGCTATCGGGTCTGATACAGGCGGATCGGTGCGTGTGCCTGCGGCGTGGAATGATCTGGTCGGGTTCAAGACAAGTTTCGGACGTCTGCCCACCACCGGCACGGTGCCCCTGTGCCTGACCTTCGACACCATCGGTCCGCTGTGCCGGTCGGTGCAGGACGCAGCTTTGTTGACGGCCGCATTGGGCGGCACCCGCGCGCCCGATCTGCGCGGGGCTGTGGGCGGGATGGCGCTGGCGGTCCTGCACACGGTCGCCATGGACGATCTGGCGGACCGCCCCCGCGCCGCGTTTCAGGGGGCCGTGGACCGTCTGTCGGACGCGGGCGCCGTGGTGTCGCCGCTGACCCTGCCGGCGCTTGACGATGCCTTTGCGCTGGCAGGGCCGCTTTATACGGCGGACAGCTGGGCGTGGTGGCGCGACCGGATCACGGCGAACCCTGATGCGATGTATCCCCAGATCCTTGACCGGATCAGCGCGGGGCGCGATGTTCTGGCCGCCGATTACATCGCATCATGGGCCAGATTGCGCCAGATCCGCCGGATCTGGGCCAGCGCCACGGCAGGGTTTGACGCGGTCATCATGCCCACCGCACCGATCCTGCCCCCCGATGCGCGCCGCCTGCTGGACGATGCGGCCTATTACCGGGTGCAGAACATGGCCGCCCTGCGCAATACCCGGATCGCCAATCTGATGGACCTGCCCGCCCTGACCCTGCCGACGGGGGCTGCGTCCTGCGGCCTGCTGATCTGCGGTCACACCGGTCAGGATGAACGCCTGCTGCGCATCGGGATCGCGGCAGAGGCGGCACTCGCCCCTCACGCCGCACAACCGAAATGACACATTTCGCGATCAAGCACCTGATCCGGCGGGCTGTTTGGCTGGACATCGGCGGGGCGCTGCGGCTAGTTTGATGCCAAGCGGGGCGTCCATGATCCCGTGCTGAGGCAGAGATGGAATTCCCGAAACGGTTTGCGAACCTTCCGGTTGCGACATGGCCCCGTCTGCGGGGACTGCTGGATGCTGTCCAGCCCGGCGGCGACCCCATCAACATGACCATCGGTGACCCGCAACATCCCATGCCCGCCTTTCTGGCCGACGCCATGGCACAGGAAACCGCCGGTTTCGGCGGCTATCCGTCCAATGATGGCAGTGCCGCCCTGCTGGATGCGATCGCGGGCTGGTTGCGGCGGCGTTACGGCGTGACGGTCGGGACCGACGGCATCATGGCGCTGAACGGCACCCGCGAAGGGTTGTACAACGCGGCCATGGCCTTGTGCCCCGAACAAAAGAACGGGCGCACCCCGGTCATTCTGACGCCGAACCCTTTTTATCAGGTCTATGCGGTCGCCGCCCTCAGCATCGGGGCCGAACCCGTCTATCTGCCCGCGACCGCGGCGACCGGGCATCTGCCCGATTTTCACGCCGTGCCGACCGATGTGCTGGACCGCACGGCCATCGCCTATTTGTGTTCGCCCGCCAATCCGCAAGGCGCTGTGGCGACGGAAACCTACTGGCGCGACCTGATCGCACTGGCCGAACGCCACGATTTCAAGATTTTCGCCGATGAATGCTATTCCGAAATCTGGCGCGACAGCGCGCCGGTCGGCGCATTGCAGGTGGCGCAGGCGATGGGCGCGGACCCGGACCGGGTCGTGGTCTTTCATTCCCTGTCCAAACGGTCCAACCTTGCCGGGTTGCGCAGCGGATTCTGCGCCTCTGGTCCGCGCAACATCGCGGCGATGCGGGCCTTGCGCGCCTATGCCGGTGCACCGCTGCCCGGTCCGGTGCAGGCGGTATCCGCGCTTGTCTGGGGGGACGAGGATCATGTGACCGCCTCCCGCGCGCTTTATGCGGAAAAATTCGATCTGGCCGATCAGATCATGGGCGATGTGCCGGGCTATGTCAGCCCGCCCGCCGGGTTCTTTTTGTGGTTGCCGGTCGACGACGGTGAACAGGCCGCCCTGCGGCTGTGGGCGCAGACGGGCGTGCGGACCTTGCCCGGTGCCTATCTGTCGCGCGACGTGCAGGGTGAAAACCCCGGCGCAGGTTATATCCGGGTCGCCCTGTGCGGTCCAAAAGACGATGTGGCGCGCGGCCTGACCCGCCTGCGCGACACGCTTTATCAGTAAGGAACGGCATCATGGCATCCTATCAGACACGGCACCGCGACCCGCTTCTGGACAGTGAAACGCAGGCCGCCCTTGAACGGCGCAGCCGCGAATTGCTGGGCATCGTGCTGATCATTGTGGGCCTGCTGGGTGCGATGATCTGTTTCAGCTATTCGCCCACCGATCCGTCATGGATTTCCGCCAGCGATGCGCCCGTCGAAAACTGGCTGGGCATGTTCGGTGCCGCCACGGCCGCCCCCCTGATGATGATCGTGGGGCTGGGGATCTGGGCCTTGCCGCTGGTCCTGATCGGCTGGGGTGCCCGGTTTGTCATGCACCTCGGGTCCGAACGGGCCGTGGGCCGGATCATTTATGTCCCGGTCGTGATCGCGGCGGCATCTCTTTATGCCGCTGGACTGCCGCGCGGCACCGGCTGGCCCGCCAATTTCGGCATGGGCGGCATGTTTGGCGACACCGTGTCGGGCATGGCCCTGATGATCCTGCCCGTCGGCCCCGCCGTCGGGATCAAGCTGATGTCGCTGGTGCTGGGTCTGGTGACGGCCGCGCTCATGGCCTTTGCGCTGGGCTTTACCAGACCCGAATTGCGCAACGGCGCGCGTTTCGTGCTGATGGGTACGGTCATGATCTATGACCTGCTGCTGCGCGCGGCCGGTCAGGGCACAGCAAAGGCCGCACAGGCCGCGACGGCGGCGCGCGGCACCATCGCCGCCCGCGTGCAGGACCGCGCCGCCGCGCGCGCAACGCAGGCCGTGACCCTGTCCCATGGCGCCGAACCGCCGGTCGCCGCGCCCCGTGCTGCACTGCGGGCGCAGATGCCCGCGATTCCCCACGACCCCAACCGCAAGATGCCGCCGATCATCCGCGCCGATGGCAGTATCGCCCCGCAACCGGCCGCCGTGCCCGACGCAGCCACCGCGTCCCCGCGCAAGATGCCGGGAATCGGCGGTCTGCTGCGCCGCGCCGCGCCCGTACCCGAACTGATCGAGACTGATGTCTTTGATCACGACATCGACGCCCCAACCGATGACCGTGTCCGCAGCCGCATCACTGACGCGATCAAGGCGCGGGTCATGCCCGCCGCCCTGCCTGATCCGCATCCCGTCACCGGCGTGCGGATCGAACCCGCGCTGACTGCTGGCAAACGCCCCCGCCCCCTGATCCTGCCGTCCGTGCCGCCGCTGACCGCCCG
>JBBREW010000245.1:0-4885 GCA_038225335.1 Rhodobacterales bacterium | reverse complement strand
CCGGTCAGATACAGCAGCAAGGCCAGTTGCACGATGTCAAAGGCCATCATGGCCGTCGCTTCGCGTTCGGACAGACGCTTGTTTTCGGGATAGAGGAAACTGGTCAGCAGATTGGCGATGATGGCTGCACCGACGGTCATCGCGGCGGCGCCCATTTCGATGGTCAGGCCAAAGCCCCGCGTCGCCACTTGAATAGCGGCAATTTGTCCACCGATGGCGAACCAGCGCAGGATCAAAAGCGTGCGCAGCCGCACCCAGTTACTGCGTTCGCGGTCCTGAAGCACATCAAGGTCATCGGCGATCATCGGTCCGTCCCGCTGTTTGCGCAGTTTGTCCCATTGTTATGGGTCCGGCGATGCGCAATCAATGCGACGCTTTGAAGGAGAGTTGAACCATGACCCGATTGCCCGCCCTGCTGGCCGGAATCGCCGCCGTGACATTGATGGCCGTGACATGGGTTGTCACGATGGGCCGCACCGGCGACACGCAGTGTTTCGGCACAGCTGTCGCGGGCGGGGCCATCGGCGGTCCGTTCACGCTGCTGAATGCCGATGCACAGACCGTGACGGATGCCGATGTGATCACGGAACCGACGCTGATCTATTTCGGCTATACGTTCTGTCCGGATGTCTGTCCGCTGGACAATGCGCGAAATGCCGCAGCAGTCGAGATTCTGGACGATGCCGGGTACAGTGCCAAGCCCGTATTTATTACCATTGATCCGGCGCGCGATACGCCCGATGTTGTAGGTGACTATGCCTATAACTTTTCGGACGACATGATCGGCCTGACAGGCAGCGAAGACCAGATCAGACAGGCTGCAGCAGCGTATCGTGTCGTGTATTCGCGTGGCGATGATGACCCGGATTATTACCTTATGAACCATTCCGTGTTCACCTATCTGGTGATGCCGGAGACCGGGTTCGCCACCTTCTTCCGGCGCGAGGATTCGCCCCAGATGATCGCCGATCAGGTCGCCTGCGCCATCGACGCCGCATGACGCCCGGTTGACGGGTGCCGCTGATAACCTAACTCAGATCAAACACCTGAAGGATGACGCAAGATGGACGCGGACGCACTTGATCTGGGGCCTGACCGGACGCTGCTGCTGGTTGACGATGACGAAGCCTTCGTCAAGCGGTTGGCCAAGGCGATGGAAAAGCGCGGGTTCGAGGTTGAAACAGCAGAATCCGTGGCAGCGGGCCGCGCCATAGCGACCGCGCGCCCCCCGGCCTATGCGGTTGTCGATCTGCGGCTGGAGGACGGAAACGGCCTTGATGTGGTGGAATTGCTGCGCGAACGCCGCCCGGATGCGCGCATTGTCGTGCTGACCGGCTATGGTGCCATCGCCACGGCGGTCGCCGCTGTCAAGATCGGGGCCACGGATTATCTGGCGAAACCGGCTGATGCCAATGATGTGACCAGCGCCTTGCTCGCCCGCAAGGACGAACTGCCGCCGCCGCCCGACAACCCCATGAGCGCGGATCGCGTGCGCTGGGAACACATCCAGCGCGTCTATGAACTGTGCGACCGCAATGTCAGCGAAACGGCGCGGCGTCTGAACATGCACCGCCGCACGTTGCAGCGGATTCTGGCCAAACGCAGCCCGAAATAGGCGGGATAACCCCGGCTTTACATCTGTGCCAGCAAGGCGGTATGGCGGGCGGTGAAATCCTGCCGCACCTCGACCGGCGGGCGCGGTGTGATTGTCAGCGACGTGACCAGCGCCGCATCCTGTTTGCCGAACAACCGGTCCGCCTCTGCCTGCGAAAACCCGGCGATCTGCACCGCTTCTAGCCAGGCAGACACCTTGTCGGCGGCCTTGATCTGCCTTTTGATTGTTACGGGCAATTGCGCGGGCAGGCCGAACCGCAGATGGATCGCTGCGGTCAACCGCGCGTCAAGGTCCGCATATTCGGGTCCGATCGCGGCCTTGACCGGCGAAATCATGTCACCGATCACATATTCAGGCGCGTCGTGCAGCAGGGCGGCCAGCCGCCAGCGCACCGGGGCCGCCGGGTGCTGAAGGGTGAAAATCTGTTCCACCAGCAGCGAATGTTCCGCGACCGAATAGGCGTGATCGCCCAACGTCTGCCCGTTCCAGCGCGCGACAAAAGCCAGCCCGCGGGCGATGTCGGCCACCTCTATGTCCATCGGTGTCGGGTCCAGCAGGTCAAGCCTGCGACCCGACAGCATCCTTTGCCATGCACGGGGCTGTTTCATCTGCGGTCCTTTGATGCGGGGTGGTGGTGGATTGTTGTTTTGACAAGGTCGGCATGGTATCGGCCAGCCCAAAGATGAAGTGCAAGGAGCACAAGCGATGACACAGGACTATATCGTCAAGGATATCAACCTTGCCGCATTCGGCCGCAAGGAACTGGATATTGCCGAAACGGAAATGCCGGGCCTGATGTCCTGCCGTGAAGAATATGGTCCCGGCCAGCCGTTGAAAGGCGCGCGGATCGTCGGTTCGCTGCACATGACGATTCAGACCGCCGTGTTGATCGAAACGCTGACCGCGCTGGGTGCCGATGTGCGCTGGGCGTCCTGCAACATCTTTTCGACGCAGGATCACGCCGCCGCAGCAATCGCCGCCGGTGGCACGCCCGTGTTCGCGATCAAGGGTCAGACGCTGACGGAACACTGGGACTATCTGGACAAATCTTTCCAGTTTCCCGACGGCGCGAACATGATCCTTGATGATGGTGGCGATGCGACGCTGTATGTGCTGCTGGGCGCGCGTGCCGAAGCGGGCGAGGACATCATCCCCGTGCCGCAGTCCGAAGAAGAAGAAGTGATCAAGATCCAGATCAAAAAGCGCATGGCGCAATCGCCGGGTTGGTTCACGAAAACCCGCGACGCGATCAAGGGCGTGTCCGAGGAAACCACAACCGGCGTGCATCGTCTGTATGATCTCCACAAGCAGGGCCAACTGCCGTTCCCCGCGATCAACGTCAACGACTCGGTCACCAAATCGAAGTTCGACAACAAGTATGGCTGCAAGGAATCGCTGGTTGACGGCATCCGGCGCGCCACCGACACCATGATGGCCGGCAAGGTCGCTGTGGTGTGCGGGTACGGCGATGTGGGCAAGGGGTCCGCTGCGTCGTTGAGCGGTGCCGGGGCGCGTGTCAAGGTGACAGAGGTCGATCCGATCTGCGCCCTGCAGGCCGCGATGGACGGGTTCGAGGTGGTCTTGCTGGAAGATGTCGTCGACACGGCCGACATCTTTATCACCACGACGGGCAATCGCGACATCATCCGCATCGAACACATGCGCGCGATGAAGGACATGGCGATCGTTGGCAACATCGGCCACTTTGACAACGAAATTCAGGTCGCGGCCCTGAAGAATCACAAGTGGACGAACATCAAGGAACAGGTGGACATGATCGAGATGCCGTCCGGCAATCGCATCATCCTGCTGTCAGAGGGTCGCCTGCTGAACCTTGGCAATGCGACGGGGCATCCGTCCTTTGTTATGTCCGCATCCTTCACCAATCAGGTTCTGGCGCAGATCGAACTGTGGACCAAGGCCGAAGACTACCAGCCGGGCGTCTATATCCTGCCGAAAAAGCTGGATGAAAAGGTCGCCCGTCTGCATCTGGCCCGGATCGGGGTAAAGCTGACGGAATTGCGCAAGGATCAGGCGGATTACATCGGTGTCACCGTCGAAGGCCCGTTCAAACCGGAACATTATCGGTATTGATCCAGTTTAAGGATCAATTGTGACCAGACCGGCCCTGCGGGGCCGGTTTTTTCTTGTCCGGTGCGACAAGTTGCCCCTAGGTTATCGCACGGCGCACCGCCGCAGACACCGACAGGGGACACCATCATGGGTAAAAGAGACGATCTGATTGCCACCTACGCTGCCGATATTACTGACAAATGTGGCATGACGCCCGACATGGACCTGCTGCGCAAGGTCACCATCGGCTGCGGTCCTGCGATCTATAACAAGGATGCCAGCACGGTGGCGGGCAGCGATCCGGCGGAACTGCAGCGCATTGTGGACGGATTTCTGAAAAAGAAACTCGGTCTGCCCGATGGTCCCGATCTGATGGCGGGCGTCGATGCCGCGATCGAAACCTATGGCCGGTCAAACCGCAGCAAATACCGCGCTGTCGTCTATTATCTGCTGACCCGGCATTTCAAGAAGGAATCCAGCTACGCTTGATCGGGGTCCAGCCCGCCAAGGCGCAGGATGTGCCGCCACGCCGCATCGGTGACAGGCTGCACCGACAACCGGCTGTTGCGCACCAGCACCATGTCGGCCAAGGCGGGATCGGCCTTGATCGTGTCGAGTGAGACAGGATGCGGCAATGGGCGGTCCGCCTGAACATCGACGCAGACCCATTTGGGGTCTGCGGCTGTGCTGTCCGGATGGGCGCTGGCCACGACACGCAGAATACCGACGATGTTCAGACCCGTACGGGAATGGTAAAAGAAACCCTGATTGCCAACCGCCATGTCACGCATGAAATTGCGCGCCTGATAGTTCCGCACACCGTCCCATTCGGCGATCCATTTTGCCACCAGATGATCCCAGCCAAACACATCCGGTTCAGATTTGAACAACCAATAGGCCATGTCATTCTTCCTTCAGAGGGCGGGCCAGCAGGGTCTGCAATGCGGTATCGACACTGATCTGGCCCATGCTCAGGGCCGCGACGGCGGCACAGACAGGCAGGTCGATGCCCCGCACGGCACCCAGCCTTGCGACGGCCTGCGATGTGGCAGCCCCTTCGACGGTCAGGGCCGCGTCAAACGCCGCACCGGCCCCAAGGGCCAAGCCATAGCGGTAATTGCGTGACTGGTCCGATGTGCAGGTCAGCGCCAGATCGCCCAGACCCGACAACCCGGTCAGCGTCTGTGGATCGGCCCC
>JBBREW010000244.1:0-4893 GCA_038225335.1 Rhodobacterales bacterium | reverse complement strand
ACCCTTTTGCAAGGTTCGACACATGAAGTTAAAATCGGCCGACGTTGCAGCCGATGTCGCTGTGGGATCGGACCCCATGCGTATTCTTTTTGCCAGTGCTCATCCCTATCTGCCGCAGATCCGGGGCGGGGCACAATCCAGCACGCATGAACTGGCGGTCGGATTCCGCACCCGCGGCCACCGGGTCGCGGTCCTGTCGGGTCTGACGGGGTCGGGCTGGCTCGGGTTGCGCGGACGCCTTGTGCTAAAAGGGGCGCGCCGCAACTGGGTGAAGGATAAAACGCTTGGCTACGACGTCTATCGGGCGTGGAAAGCCCAAGACGCCATCGCGGATGTCGCCCGTCATTTCAGCGCCGACGTGATCATCCTGCAGTCCGGATTTCCGGTCAGGCTGGCCGAGGCGATCGACCGCAAGGCGTTCAGGACATTCATCTATCTGCGCAACGTCGAGATTGGCGACCTTGGCGGTCGTCCCGGCAAGCTGCGCGATGTGTCATTCATTGCTAATTCGCAGTTCACCGCCGACCGCTTTGCCGCCACCGACGGCCTTCAGTCCACCGTCGTGCATCCGATGATCAACGCCACGCGCTATGTCGTCGACAGCACGCGGCGCAATGTCACCTTCATCAACCCGCACCCGGACAAGGGCCTGGAAACAGCCCTTTCCATCGCAGAAGCCTGCCCTGACATCCCGTTTTGTTTCGTGCGGGCCTGGACCCTGTCGCCCAAGGATATGGACTATCTCAAACATCGGATCGCGGCCTTGCCCAACGTGACCCTGCGCGGACCCACCGATGACATGCGGACCGTCTACCGCGATGCAGCCATCGTTCTTGCCCCCAGCCGGTGGGAAGAAGCCTTTGGCCGTATCGCCGCCGAGGCGCATGTCAGCGGGATTCCCGTGGTCGGCAGCGATCGCGGCGGCCTGCCAGAGGCGATCGGGCCCGGTGGCACCGTGGTTCCGGTGGATGCCCCGATTGCCGATTGGGTCAAAAGCGTCAGGGCCCTGTGGGATGACAGCGACGCCTACGCCGCCGCATCCCAGGCAGCACGCGGCCATGCGGCCCGGCATGCGCTGAACGCGGACGTGCAGATCGACCAGTTGCTTGATCTTGTCCGCACCCATCCAGCAGAAAGGATTAACTAAGATGCGCGTTCTTTTCACATCAGGAAAGGCTTTCCTGCCGCAGAATTCCGGCGGGGTGCAGTCCAGCACGATGCAGTTGGCCGAGGCATTGAAAGCGCGCGGCCACGAGGTTGCCGTGCTTTGCAAGCTGATCGGCGGCGGCTGGACAGATATCGAATCCCGTATGAAACGGCGGATACGGGGCACCCGGTTTTCCTGTGACACGCGGCTGGGATTGCCGGTTTACCGGGCTTGGGATCCGACCGATACTAGCGAGGTCGTGCGCAGGTTCCGCCCCGACGTGGCCGTCGTCCAAAGCGGCGAGACGATGACAATTGCCCGCAGTCTGGACGCCGCAGGCGTGCCTGTCGTGCTTTATTATCGCCATGTCGAATTCGGGGATCTTGCCGGAAATCCGGCAGAGCTGGAAAACGCGCTGCACATCGCAAATTCGGCCTTCACGGCCGCCAAATTTGAAGCAGAGTTCGGCGTGCAATCGACGGTCATTCCACCGTTGGTGACGTCTGAGACATACCGCACCGAAACCACCCGCGAGAACGTAACGTTCATCAACCCCTATCCGGTCAAGGGTCGCGACATTGCCTTTGACATCGCAGAGCGGTGCCCCGACATCCCCTTTGTGATCTGCGAAAGCTGGCTGATCAATGACGAGCTTCGGGCCTGGATCGACGCGCGCATGGCAAATCTGACAAACGTGACCCTGCGCCCGCGCACCAATGACATGAAGTCGATCTACGGCAAGGCCAAGATCCTGCTGGCGCCCAGCGTCTGGGAGGAAGCCTGGGGCAGGGTCGCCACAGAGGCGCAATTCAGTGGCATCCCGGTTGTGGGATCGCAGCAAGGCGGCCTGCCCGAAGCGATCGGTCCGGGGGGCACGGTTCTGGACATCAATGCACCGATCACGGACTGGGTCGCAGCTGTGCGCCGTCTTTGGGACGATAAGGACCACTATGCGGCCCTGTCAACCGCGGCGCTGGCGCATGCGCAACGGTCGCAGATCGACCCGGATCACCAGATCGAAATGTTGATCGACGTCCTGGACCGCGCCTTGGCACAGCGGTCCGACACGTCAAACCTTAACCAAGAAGCCGCCGTTTGATCGCGGCGACCCGGTCGCGTCCAAGCACGGCGTAGGCCACCTTTTTTGCCATCCTGCGGGACAGGCGGGGCTCGCTGCGCAGATGCTGCCCTTCGGCCGACTTGGCCGAGGGGTAGATCATCTGATGCGTTTCCAGACACAGCACCGGTTTGCCCGCGATATCGGCGATGCGCACAGCCTGCCGATTCTCGCTTTCGATGAACAGGATCGCGGGATCGTCGCGATAGAACTTTCCCTTGAAGCTGCCATGAACGCCAAGGCGCTGGCGTTCGGCCTTGCTGGGCAGATCAAGCATGACGAGTTTGTCATAGACAAGGCCCTGCGCCTTTAGCCAGGCTTCGGTCTGGGGGCGGTATTTTTCCAGACGGCTGGTCACCAGCGTGCCCAGGGGTCGGCTCATCCTGTAAAGGGGTCGCGCCGCGCCAAGGAATTCTGTGTAAACCGCGCCGTCATCGTTCTGATCGTTTGTCGGATCATGGCACAGCACCCCGTCGATATCGATGCAGCTTTTCGCCAGAAACTTGTGATGCATGAAGTTCCACTGGAACAGACGTGGCCAACTCACCGTCTCGAAGACGATGTCGGCTTGGGGGTGGTCGGGCTTTGATCCATAGACGGCCGCAAAGATCAGATTGTCGTCGATACCGGCATCCGCGATCCGCGCCCGTGCGTCGGTCATTGCTGTGCCGCCATTGATACTGTCGTCGATCACCAGCACCTTGCGTCGCTGATCGGACACGGGGCGCATGCCCTCGCTTTTGGTGACGCCCGAGGTATAAATGCGCCCGGCAATATAACTGTCCAGATCGCTCAACTGGATATTGCCAAGAAGGGCTACAAACTGGGCCGCGATCATCCCGCTGCGGGGAATGCCCACGACCAGTTCCAGATCCGCCGGCAGGTGGTGCATGCCATGCAGAATGGCTGCGTTCATGTCAGCGATCGAGCGATAATTCATATTCCATCCTCAAATGCATAGGAGTCAGCCTGCGCGGCCGCGGCGTTTCAAAGGGCCTGTCGCCAAGCCATAGGATTCCCGCAAGGTTTCTCTGCCAGACTTGAACGGCAGTACCCCGACAGCCACGACAACATATGACAGCAGCAAGCCGATGATCAACGACAGGGCTGGCGCGAAGGCGAAGTAATCCTGCAAAATCCAAACGAGGAGAAGTGCAAGATGCGCCGCCAGAAGAAACGGTCCGGTGGCCCGCGCGACATGGGGTGTCCGCACCGGCCCGCGCCGCGACACGTAAATCCACAGCGGGATGGTTTTCAGATATTCGCTGATGGCATAAGCCACGGCAACACCCAGCGCGCCCCAGGCGATGCCTGCGCCAAAAGCGGCAATCGCGATGCCAGCCGTGATGAAGCCCCAGATCATGTAATCGGTCGACCTGCCCTGACTGATGAAAAGCCATCCCGCCGGATTGTTCAGCGGCTGCACCAGCCCGGCAAAGCCAAGCGCCATGAAGATCGGCGCACTGCCATGCCATTGCGCGCCCAGCAGAAACGGGATCAGGGTATCGGCCATCGCGGTGGCCCATGCCACGCCGGGCAGGATCAGCAAAAGCGACAGGTTCAGAACCCGCAGATAGGCATGCCGGTAACGATCAGGCTCTTCCGTCATACGCGACAGCGCCGGGATCATGACCCGCGACAGGGGGTTTGAAACCTGCCGCAGCGGGAAAAGCAGTAACTTGTAGGCGCGATCGTAGAAACCCAGTTCCACGCTGCCCCAGACCTTGCCGATCAGAACATTGTCAAGGTTACGCGCAAAGAAATTGGTCAGGTTGAAACCGGTGATCCCTGCCCCGAACCCCAGCAGGCCGCGGATGTCTTCGGTGCTGCGGGGCCGCCCCGGAAACCAGCCAGACCAGATCCATGTCATGACGGTCGCCACAAGCGAACCGGCCAAGGTTCCCGCAAAGATCGCCCAGTACGTCGGGCTGATCAGCGCCCAGCCGATGGCCACAAACAGGGTCGTCAATGCGCCAATGACACTGAGCCATGCAATTTTTCCGAATTCCATCCGCCGGTTCAACAGCGCGCCATGCTGCGCGCCCAGTCCCGCAATCACGATGGTCGATGCCATCGCCGCGATCAGCGGACCGATCCGGGGCTCTTCGTAAAACAGCGCGATGGCAGGTGACAGCGCGACCAGAAGCAAGGCCAGCGTCACGCTGAAGGCGACGTTGATCCAGAACAGGAAGTTTACCTCGTCCTCCTGCAGGTTCTTCTTTTGCACCGTCGCCTGCACCAGCCCAAAGTTCTGCAGCATGCCCAGAAGAGCAATGACCGGTGCGCACATGGCAACCAAGCCGAAATCACTGGGGGCAAGCAATCGAGACAGGATGAGGACAGAGGCGATCTGCGTTGAAACCTGCAGACCCTGAGATGTTGCGATCGCGACAGCGCCCCGTCCGACCGTTGCGCGCAATGGCCCTTCGGGTGGATCGAATTTTCCGATGTCCGCCACGCCCGTAACTCCGTTGATACCCCTGCGCCAGCAATTTTAGCCAGGTGATCCACGACCACTTCACTCAATACTCAGCAAACACAATACACAAGCTCGTCCCAGAATCCGGGCCGCGTGTCAACGCCGCAACCCGCTCTTGGCACTGCCTTGGATTTATTTCCATGAATGCCC
>JBBREW010000243.1:0-4904 GCA_038225335.1 Rhodobacterales bacterium | reverse complement strand
TGGCGCTGCCCGGCCTGCCCCATCCGGGCGCGCAGATCGGCAGACCCCAAGGCCACCAGCGCATCCACATAGGCCGGTATGTCGATCTGCGTCTGTTGCTGGATCAGCGAGAGGTGGTGCAGATAGGCGTCGGTCTCGTCCGCGAACCGCTGGGCAAGCTCTTGGCCGATCGGTTGCCCGCCACCCGTCATGCGGGTCGGGATCAGAAACCCGGTCGTGCCGTGGACCACGGTGTCGCGGAACCCGTCCCAGTCGGGCATGACGACGGGCAGACCTGCGGCCATCGCCTCGACCGGGACAAGGCCAAAGGTTTCCTGAATGTTGTCGACGGGCAGGGTGAAGATATCGGCACCGGACCAGATCTGGCGGCGCAGGTCCGGTTGCCGCCCGTCGATGAACTGAACCCGGACAGAGGGGCACAGTTGTGCCGCACCCGCCTGATGCAGGGCGTCTTCCTCTGGCCTGCTGGACCAGCCGACCATCCACAGATGAATGGGCTGTTGCAGCAGCACTGCGGCCTGTTCCAGTGCGATGAACAACGGCGCAGGGTTTGCTTTTTCGACGCTGGTCAGGCGGCCCATCGTCATGACGACAAGCGCGTCAGGGGGGGCGCCGAACCTGTCCCGCATCTGACTGCGCGCGGCGGGGACAGGCGCGAAATCCTGAGCGTGGATGCCCAGCGGGATCACGGGCAGGTGCGGCAGCGGCACCCGCGTCGCGCCGAACCGGTCGCGCAAAAAGGCAGCCTCTTCGTCCAACTGGCGGGCGACGACGCTTTTCACGGCATGCGAGGTGCAGATGATCGCGTCCCACGCCTCGAACGGATCGATCATCAGTTGATGCAGGCCTTCGATCACCCGGCGGGTCGACACGGTATGCGTGACGCCGATCAGGCTGCATGACGCAGCGCCGAATCGCTGGCGGCGCCAAGGGGCGGTCCGGAAACCGGGGCCCGGAAAGAAGATGGCCCCGGCTTTTGTGAAATCGTGATTGCCTTGCAGCGTCCATGACGTGATCGGGCGCGTTTCCCCCATCGCACGGACAACAGTGTCAAACGCCCGCGTCCCCTTGGCCGTGTCGGTCAGCACATGCACCCGGTCGCCGGGCACGTGTTGCAGAAAACCGCGCAGGAATGACTGCCCCGCCGACCGTCGCCCCACCAGTTCCTTGCCGTCACCTTCGATCGCGTCGGCATGAAAATAGAGAGCGGGTCCGGTCATGCGACAGCGATGTCGCGGCAGCCGGCCCTGTCGGATTCAACGGCTGCGTCCAGTGCCTGTTGCAGCACGGCACCGCGTGCGAAATCGGGCAGGACCTGTTCGCCCTGACGCACCGCGTCGATGAACCGGACATAGTTGGTCTGCACGGGGGGCAATGGCACGTCCTGCCATACGGCCTGTGACAGATCGGGTGCCAGACAGGCGCGCAGGATGGAATGGTTTTTCTCCCACCGCACATCCAGACCACCCTTGGTGCCGAAAATCCGCAGTTGCAGGTCGTTCAGATGCCCGCTGGCCATCCGAGAGGCATGGACCACGCCGACGGCCCCGTTGTGCAGCATGACCTGCATGGTGGCGCTGTCGTTGGCATCGAGTGTGTATTCCCCGATCTGTCCGCCGGGGGCCTTGTCAAAGGTCCGCAAGCGGCACGACATGCGGGCCGTGCTGGACCCGGCGACAAAGGTCATGAAATCAAGGATGTGAACGCCGACATCACCCAGCACACCCAGGCTGCCATGCTGGCTGCTCAGCCGCCACAGCCATTGCGCCTCTTCGTCCCATTTGCCCCATGCGGGCTGGGTCAGCCAGCTTTGCAGATAAGAGGCTTCGAAATGCCGGACGTCGCCAATCGCACCCGCGCCAACCATACGGGCGGCTTCCATCACGGCGGGCACGTTGCGATAGGTCAGGTTGACCATGTTCACCACACCGGCAGCAGCGGCAGCGCGGGCCATCTGCGCGGCTTCGCCATAGCTGATGGCAAGCGGCTTTTCACACAGCACCTGCTTGCCCGCCGCCAGCAGGGGCATCGTGGTCGGGAAATGGACCGCGTCCGGCGTCACATTGGACACAGCGTCGAATTCACCCCAAGCGATGGCGTCGATCACGGAATCGAACCCACGGGCGATGCCGTGCTTTTCGCTGAACGTGCGCAGATTGTCGGGGTTGCGGTCCACACCGGCAACAACCGCGACACCGTCCATGGCGGCATAGGCTTCGGCATGGGCGTTCGCCATGCCGCCGGTGCCGACGATCAGCACGCGGACCGGATCGACAGAGCCCGCCATTACCTGAACCCTTCTTCGCCGTCGGCGTGCAGTTTGCGCCCGCGCGCCTTGATCGGCTCCAGCGCCTTTTCGACAGGCACGTTGGGGGCATCCGTCACGGCCTGCACCCGCTGCGCCGGGTTATGCGCCCAATGCACCGCGTTGCGCAGCACCTTTTGCACGGTGGGGTCAAAGTAGGTGGGATAGGTTTCGTGGCCGGGGCGGAAATAGAACACATTGCCCACCCCCCGCTTGTAGGTCAGGCCCGACCGGAAAACATCACCGCCCTGAAACCAGCTGACGAACACGGTTTCAAGCGGCTCAGGCACGCCGAAGGGTTCGCCATACATCTCTTCGTTTTCCAGCTCGAAAAAGTCACCGATACCGGCTGCGATGGGATGATTGCGAGAGGTGACCCAGACCCGTTCGCGCTCTCCTGCCTCGCGCCATGTCAGGTTGCAGGGTGTGCCCATCAGGCGTTTGAATATCTTGGCAAAGTGGGCGGAGTGCAAAAGGATCAGGCCCATGCCGCCCCAGACGGCCTCTGCCACTCGTTCGACAACCGCATCATCCACGTCACCGTGGGCGGCATGACCCCACCACAACAGCACGTCGGTTTCTGCCAGACGTGCTGCGGGCAGGCCATGTTCCGGCTCTTGCAGGGTTGCGGTGGTCGCGGTGATTCCGGGGTCGGTGTTCAGTGCATCGGCAATCGCGCCGTGAATTCCTGTTGGATACAGGTCTCCGACGACCTTATTGTGGGTTTCGTGGACATTTTCATTCCAGACCACGGTGCGTATCGTCATGGCGCTTAACTTTCCAAATCGTTTCGGGCGCACAGTGCAACGGCTTTGGCAGGCTTGCAATCCCGTCTGAAGGCTGCGTCACAACAGCGTTTTTGATGTGTCAGGCAAAGTTTACACTTGCCCTCTCCACCACTGTCTAATTAAACTTACATATATGAACAGTGCGACCGTATCCCCCCCTCTCTCCCGGCGCTGGCCTGCGCCCGCCGCCGTCTTGCGGCTGGTCAAGCCGTGGACGTGGTTTCCGCCGATGTGGGCCTATCTGTGCGGTATCGTGTCGGTGGCCGCGACGACCGACTGGCTGCTGGTGGCGCTGGGCGTCGCCCTGGCGGGGCCGATCACCTGCGGGATGTCGCAGGCGGCAAATGACTGGTGCGACCGCCATGTCGATGCGATCAACGAACCGGATCGCCCGATCCCGTCAGGCCGGATACCGGGCCGCTGGGGGTTGTGGATCGCCCAGGCGATGACGGTCGTGTCGCTGGCGGTGGGCTGGGCGCTTGGCCCCTTCGTCTTTGGTGCCACGGTGCTGGCCTGCATCGCCGCATGGGTCTATTCCGCCGAACCGATCCGTGCCAAGCGGTCGGGCGTCTGGGGGCCCCTGTTGTGCGGGCTGGCCTATGAAACCCTGCCGTGGATCACCGGGGCCGCCGTGCTGGCCGCAGGCGCGCCGTCATGGCCCGTGATCACGGTCGCGGTGCTTTATGGGTTGGGCGCGCATGGCATCATGACCCTGAACGATTTCAAGGCGATCCAGGGCGACCGCCAGATGGGGCTGCGGTCGCTGCCGGTGATGCTTGGCCCCGACCGGGCCGCGCGTGTGGCCTGCGTCGTGATGGCCATGGCACAACTGGCCGTCGTGGGGCTGCTGCTGGTCTGGGACAAGCCGCTGCATGCCACAGCCATCGCCGCCCTGACAGCCGTGCAGATCGCCGCGATGCGCACATTGCTGCGCGATCCCGAAGGCCGCGCCCAGTGGTATCAGGGCATGGGTATCCTCTTCTACATCAGCGGCATGATGATCGCCGCCTTTGCCCTGCGCAGTATCGGAGCATGACATGACCCTGACGTGGTTGCAGATCGTCCGCCTTGGCCTTGTGCAGATGTGTCTGGGGTCCATCGTCGTGCTGACGACATCGACCCTGAACCGGCTGATGGTGGTGGAACTGTCGCTGGCCGCCGTCGTGCCGGGACTGCTTGTGGCGCTGCATTACGGCATCCAGATCAGCAGGCCGTCGTGGGGCTTTGCATCCGACGCGGGCGGGCGGCGCACGCGCTGGATCGTCGGTGGCATGGCGGCACTGGCCCTTGGCGCGCTGACGGCAACCTGGGCCATCCTGCTGTTCGAGACGTCCTTTGCGCTGGGACTGTCGGTGTCCATCGTGGCCTATGCGCTGATCGGTCTTGGCGTCGGTGCCTCCGGCACATCGCTGCTGGCGCTGATCGCCACCACAACCGCCCCGCACCGCAGGGCCGCTGCGGCGACGATCACATGGCTGATGATGATCTTTGGCATTGCCGTGACGGCGGGTGTCGTGGGTGCCATGCTGGACCCCTATACGCCCGCCTTGTTGTTGCAGGTGGTCGCCATCGTCACCGGGTCCGCCGTGCTGCTGACCATGCTGGCGGTGCGCGGTGTGGAACGCGGGCTGATTGCCGTAACCGACCCCGATCCGACGCCCTTTCGCCAGGGTCTGGCAGAGGTGTGGTCCGAACGCCGGGCGCGCCATTTCACGATTTTCGTCTTTCTGTCGATGACCGCCTATTTCATGCAGGAACTGATCCTTGAACCCTATGCCGGGCTGGTGTTCGGATTTACCCCCGGCCAGTCC
>JBBREW010000242.1:0-4908 GCA_038225335.1 Rhodobacterales bacterium | reverse complement strand
CGTCGCGGTTCAACCGCCGATAATCGAACGTCACCATCAGGCGGTCGGACCCGTGGCGCGCCAGATCCGCCCGCAGGTCCGCCCCGTCGAACACGCGGTCCAATGGTGCGGTCATGGCGTTGTCCGCTGCTGCAAAGGGGCAAGGGCTGCACGGGCGGCGGTCGCCGGGGTCATCGTGCCGTCGGCGACAGCCTGTTCCAGATTGGCCAACCGCGCCCGCAAGGCCGGATCGCGGGTCAGCAGGGTCATGACCTCTGCGCGCAGATCCTCGCTGAACCAATGACGGGCCTGATCGGCGCGGGTCCTGTCCTGAATGCCGGCCTGCCGCCGCCAGTCCGCCAGTTCCGTCATCCGGTCCCAGGCCAGTGCCAGCCCTGTGCCGTCAATCGCGGACACGGTCATGGCCAGAGGAAAGCCGTCCTTGTCCTGCGGGCGGCGGCGCAGCAGGCGCAGGGCCCCCGCATAATCCGCACAGGTGCGCATGGCCTGCGGTTTAAGATCACCGTCGGCCTTGTTCACCAGCACAAGGTCGGCCATTTCCATGATCCCGCGTTTGACGCCCTGCAACTCGTCCCCGCCTGCCGGGGCCAGCAACAGCACAAACAGGTCGGTCATCTGCGCCACGACCGTTTCGGACTGGCCGACGCCCACGGTTTCCACCAGCACCACATCGTATCCGGCCGCTTCGCACAGCCCGATGGCGTCGCGCGTGCGGCGGGCCACCCCGCCAAGGGTGGTCTGACTGGGAGAGGGGCGGATATAGGCCTGCGGATCACGGCTGAGCAGGTCCATGCGCGTCTTGTCACCCAGGATCGATCCCCCGGTCCGGGCAGAGGACGGATCGACCGCCAGCACCGCAACCCGCAACCCCTGCGCCGTCAGCATCAGCCCGAAGGTTTCGATGAAGGTCGACTTGCCGACCCCCGGCGTGCCCGACAGCCCGATCCGCAGGGCCTGCCGGTCGTGGCCCACCGCATCCAGCAGGGTCAGGGCCATGTCACGGTGATCGGCACGGTTGCTTTCGATCAGTGTGATGGCGCGGGACAAGGCCCGGCGGTCACCCGCGCGAATTCCATCCGTCAGCTGATCAATATCATAGCGCATGGCGCCTTCTTATCGGGCCTGTGTCGCGTGTCCAGTGGGGCAGGCCGCCCCTGCGGGCCGGCGCAGAGGCGCTGCCTCCGCACCTCCGGGATATTTTTGACGAGAAGAAGGTGAAACGAGACCTTTCGCAGGGCTGGACGCGATCAGCGGCAGCTGCGTTCCGCGACACCGGTGAACTGGCGGTAGCGCAGCCAGAAGGCCTCGTGGCTGCCGTTGTCGGACTGGCGGATGTCCTGCGCCTTTTGCGGGTCTTCGAAAAATGTGGCAGCCAGTTTCTGATCGCGGCCCGTCAAGGTCTGGTCCGCCGTCTGCTGCACGCAGGAGCACAGGGTCGTGTTGGCCGCCGACCGCCCCGAGGCCATGCAGGCGCGGCCCATGTCGCCGCGCACGCCGGCACCGCAGGAATTGAGGGTCACGAGCGCGAGGCTCAGAAATAGAATTCGCATGATGATGCCCGATCTTGTTGACGCGCCCGGTTTGCCCGGTGTCAGCGTCACGACTGCCTTGACCGCACTATGCCCGGTGCGGGCCTGCGATGCAATTCACGATTGCCCCAGTCCTGCGTCCGGGGTCGCGGATGGATGCAAGCGGTGGCGCCCGTGGTGCAGGGGGGCGGTCATCGCATCCCGCTGCCTGCTGCCCCATATCCCCTTGCAAAATCGCCCCTTCCACGTCATGGACGGGAACCGACTATTGACGCTTGGGGCCTGCCATGACCGAACTTTCGCACATCCGCAATTTCTCGATCGTGGCGCATATCGACCACGGGAAATCGACGCTGGCCGACCGCCTGATCCAGTCCACCGGCACCGTGGCCGACCGGGACATGAAGGCGCAGATGCTGGACAGCATGGATATCGAACGCGAGCGCGGGATCACGATCAAGGCGCAGACCGTGCGACTGGATTACAAGGCCGACAACGGCGAAATGTATGTCCTGAACCTGATCGACACCCCCGGCCATGTCGATTTCGCCTATGAGGTGTCGCGGTCCATGCGCGCGGTCGAGGGATCATTGCTGGTCGTGGACAGCACCCAGGGGGTCGAGGCGCAGACGCTGGCCAACGTGTATCACGCCCTTGATGCGGATCACGAAATCGTGCCGGTGCTGAACAAGATTGATTTGCCGGCGTCCGAATGTGACCGGGTGGCTTTGCAGATCGAGGATGTGATCGGCATCGACGCGTCTCAGGCGATCCGGGTCAGCGCCAAGACGGGCGTCGGCATCAAGGAAACGCTGGAGGCGGTGGTCCACCGTCTGCCCGCGCCCAAGGGCGACCGGGACGCGCCGCTGAAGGCGATGCTGGTGGACAGCTGGTATGATTCATACCTTGGCGTGGTCGTGCTAGTGCGGATCATCGACGGGGTGATCAAGCTGAAGGACCGCGTGCGGTTCATGTCCAACGACACGGTGCATCTGATCGACCGGCTGGGCGTGTTCAAACCCGGCATGTTGCCGATGGATGAATTGGGCCCGGGCGAGATCGGTTTTTTCACGGCCCAGATCAAGGAAGTCCGCGACACCCGCGTCGGTGATACGATCACGTCAGAGCGCAAAGGCGCGACCGTCGCCCTGCCCGGTTTCAAGCCTGCACAGCCGGTGGTGTTCTGTGGCCTGTTCCCGGTGGATTCGTCCGAATTCGAGGATCTGCGCAACGCCATCGACAAGCTGGCGCTGAATGACGCGAGTTTCAGTTTCGAGATGGAAACATCCGCAGCACTGGGTTTCGGGTTTCGCTGCGGGTTCCTTGGGTTGCTGCATCTGGAAGTCATCCGCGACCGGATCGAGCGGGAATACAATATCGAACTGATCACCACGGCCCCGTCCGTCGTTTACCACATCTTCATGAAGGACGGGACCGAACAGGACCTGCACAACCCCGCCGACATGCCCGACCTGACCTATGTCGACCATATCGAGGAGCCGCGGATCAAGGCGACGATCCTTGTGCCCGACGAATACCTTGGCGACGTGTTGAAGCTGTGTCAGGACCGCCGCGGCGTGCAGCTTGACCTGACCTATGCGGGCAGCCGCGCGATGGTGGTCTATGACCTGCCGCTGAACGAGGTGGTGTTCGATTTCTATGACCGCCTGAAATCCGTGACCAAAGGCTATGCGTCCTTTGACTATAACCTGACGGGGTATCAAGAGGATGCGCTGGTCAAGATGAGCGTGCTGGTCAACGACGAACCTGTGGACGCCCTGTCGATGATGGTGCACCGCGACCGGGCAGAGATGCGGGGCCGGGCGATGGTCGAAAAGCTGAAAGACCTGATCCCCCGCCACATGTTCAAGATCCCGATTCAGGCGGCCATCGGCGGCAAAGTGATCGCGCGCGAGACTCTGTCCGCGCTGCGCAAGGACGTGACGGCCAAATGCTATGGCGGCGATGCCACGCGCAAACGCAAGCTGCTGGACAAGCAGAAGGCGGGCAAGAAGAAGATGCGGCAGTTCGGGAAAGTGGATATTCCTCAGGAAGCGTTTATCAGTGCGCTGAAGATGGACAGCTAAGGCTGTTTGTTTTCGGCGCTGATGAGCGCGGTGGGCGAAAGCGGTTGGCGCAGCCAACTGCGGGCCCACAAAGACGTTCGGCGCGCCTGCAACTTTCAACTTTTGCGTGACTTGACCGGGCAGGGTGGTAGCGAGGTCACATGATATCTCGCATGTCCAATAAACCGACCGAAGCGCATCGCGACGACGAGATGCTTTGGGTCGGTCTAGCCGATGGACGCCGCCACGCCAGAGGACAGGGTCGGGATAGTTGGCAGCCCGTTTGGTCTGCATTGGGCGGCGATGGATGAGGATATCTCGGTCCCTGCGCTGTTTTTGGCGGATGGGGCCGGGGTGGCTGCTTGACCAAAGAGTTGGACAGGCAGAAGTTGCGGCAGTTCGGGACGGGTTCATATTGGCAACAACTATTTGTTATTGTTATTAGTGGCCAAGGTTAGTAGATTGATACCAGCCCCAATTTAAGCGGTCTAAATTTCTTAAACTAACTTTCGCAGGTCCCGGAAATGCTACTGAGATGTAACTGTTTACTGTTATATAAAAATAACAAATAAAATTAGTATTAGAACCCAAACAACCACTGCTACATTAATAGATGTACGCATTGCCAAATATTCGCTGGCTTTTAGGCTGTCGATCTGTTTTTCTCTGTCACTATCTTCGCATTGAATTGTCACATTATGAACAATAGTCGCCATAAAGTCGTAACCCCTTATAAACATGTACAAAGTTAATAATATTCCGAACAGAAAAATATACCGAAATATTTCCGGTGCCGGATCGCCCGGTAATGGCGCCAATCTCAAAATTAATGCAGATGTCGTAGCGAAAAACGCTACTATAGTCAATCCAGTTTTGGGCAACTCCATGAAAATTTTCTGTTGTTCAATTTCATCTTTAGTTGCTCTTCTCACTTTTAGCCTCCTTTTCTTTCCGAGTAATGGGGTCGGTAAAAATTTTTGGGCAAGTCTTTAGGTTGTAGCTTTGGAGTCTTCGATTCATTTCATCTACCCCCATGTTTCGCTTTTTCATCCAGTAGTGGAGTTTCATCTCTGAGTTTCGAAGATGTGTCTGAGCACCCTTGAGGATTTCATTTCGAATTTTTTGAGAGATTAGGTCATTCTGTCTGTCAGCAACAAACGATGTCATTGCAATGCAGATATCAAACAAGTGATCGTTCGCCAACTTTGCCACTTTCCGTCTAGGGTGGCTCACATGTAGAGCATGTTGCCGCACACGTTGCTGTGCCGCTTGGACTGAAACTGTAATATCCAAAGTCTTGCCTCATAAGTTAT
>JBBREW010000241.1:0-4934 GCA_038225335.1 Rhodobacterales bacterium | reverse complement strand
TGACGGCGTGTTGGCCGGGTTGCAATTTCTGGCCGCGATGATCGAGACGGGCCAGCCTGCCAGTGCGCTGACCCGCAGTTTTGAAACCGTGCCGCAACTGTTGAAGAATGTGCGCTATGCAAAGGGCGCTGACCCGCTGGCTGCCGATGCGGTCAAGGCGGCCATTGCAGATGCAGAACGGCGTCTGGCCGGAACCGGGCGTCTGCTGATCCGCAAATCCGGCACCGAACCGCTGGTGCGGGTCATGGCGGAATGCGAGGATGCGGATCTGCTGGTCGACGTCGTGGATACGATCGTGGCAGAGGTGAGCCGCGCAGGCTGACGGGTGTGCCGGGGCGAAGGTGATCCCGGACATCGCTGCGGACCGGGGCGCTGCCCCGGACCCCGGGATATTTTTCACGAGAAGAAGGTGGGGGCGTCAGGATTTTGCTGACAGTAGGCGGCGCAGGGACGGCCATTGGCTGATGGCGAGGCCGCACAGGATCAAGGCAAGGGCCGCGAAGAACCGCAGGGGCAGCGCCTCTGACAAGAGGAGCGCGCCGCAGAGCATCGACCAGACTGGCACCTGATAGTTGACCAGCGTCATGAAGACAGACCCGGCAGACCGGATGACGACGACCCGCAGCAAGGCGGCGATGGCAGTCGGCACCAGACCCAGAAACACGATGGCCGCCATATGCAGGGGCGCGGCGCGGCCGGGCAGGCCATCTACCAACAACATCGGCGGGATCAGCACGACGCTGCCCACAACCAGCGTCAGCGCCGCCAGCGTGATCGGGTCGATGGGCGGACAGCGGCGGGTCAGGATGCTGGCAATGGCATAGGACAGCGCCGCTGCGACACAGGCGATCTGGCCCAGCGGTTCCCACCCCGTTCCAATCCGCAGCACGCCCGGGCCGATCAGCAGCAGTGCCCCGGCAAACCCGACCACGACCCCGGTCAACCGGCGGGCGGACAGGGGTTCATCACTGAACACATGCGCCAGTGGCAGCACGAACAACGGCAGGGCCGCCATGGAAATGCCGGCAAAGGCCGAGGGCACATATTGCTGGCCCCAGGACAGCAGCGCAAAGGGCAGGGCGGTGTTCAGGATGCCGATGCCGCCGACGTAGCGCAACAGGCGCAGGGAGGCGTCGGGCCACGGGCGGCGCAGGGCGGCCCGCAGGCCCAGCAAGGCCAAAGCGCCCAAGGTGGTGCGGGCACAGGCCACCGTCAGGGGGCCGTATCCACGCAGGGCAACCGACACCACCATGAAGGTGCCGCCCCAGACCACCCCCAGAAACATGATCGAGAGCCAATCGCGGGGCAGCGGGGTCGGGGAACCGATCGCGGTCTGGTGCATTGACCCCGCGGATTGCATCGATGGTGATCCTTTAACCAAGGGGTGTTTTCGCCATGGATTTTCTGCTTCCGGCTTTGGCCTTTATGACCATGGGTGCGGTCATTGTGGTCGCTTTGGTCAGCCGCCACCAGACGCGCAAGAAAATGAAAAAGCCTGATGCGGAGACTGAAAAGTCGTCACTGGCCAAGGACGGTCCGGGACCTGATCCGCTTCGCTGACGTGCAACAGGGGAGGTGCCGGAGTTTGCGAAGACCGGACCGAAGTGTTTGGCCTTGGAGTGTCGCGCAGGCGATGAGCGTATCGCTGCAGAGGTGATGACCCGGATCGCAGTCCGGGCCATCGTTTGATCGCAAATCAGTTGCGTTCCTTGTCGACCATGCGCCCGGCGCTGATCCAAGGCATCATGCCGCGCAGTTTTTCGCCGACTTTTTCGATCTGGTGTTCGTCGTTGATCCGGCGTGTTGCCTTGAACGACGGCTGACCCACAGCGTTTTCCTGCATGAAATCGCGCACGAACTTGCCGGACTGGATGTCCTTGAGCACGGCTTTCATACGGGCCTTGGTTTCGTCGTAAGGCAGGATGCGCGGGCCAGAGACGTATTCGCCGTATTCGGCGGTGTTCGAGATCGAATAGTTCATGTTCGCGATGCCGCCTTCGTAGATCAGATCGACGATCAGCTTCACTTCGTGCAGGCATTCGAAATAGGCCATTTCGGGTTCATATCCGGCCTCGACCAGGGTCTCGAAACCCATGCGGATCAGTTCGACCAGACCACCACAGAGCACGGCCTGTTCACCGAACAAATCAGTTTCGCATTCCTGACGGAAGTTCGTTTCGATGATGCCGGACCGGCCACCGCCGATGGCGGAACAATAGGACAGGCCGATTTCCATGGCCTTGCCTGTTGCATCCTGATGCACGGCCACAAGGCAGGGCACGCCGCCGCCTTTGGTGTATTCGCCGCGCACGGTGTGGCCCGGACCTTTGGGGGCCATCATGATGATGTCCACGCCGGGTTTCGGTTCGATCAGGCCGAAGTGGATGTTCAGGCCATGGGCAAACGCCATGGCAGCACCTTCGCGCAGGTTGTCATGCACGTATTTTTTGTAGGTTTCCGCCTGCAGTTCGTCGGGCATCGTGAACATGATGACATCGCACCATGCGGCGGCCTCGGCGATTCCCATGACCTTCAGACCTTCGCCTTCGGCCTTTTTGGCAGAGGGAGAGCCTTCGCGCAGGGCGACGACAAGGTTCCTGGCACCGCTGTCACGCAGGTTCAGGGCGTGGGCGTGGCCTTGGCTGCCATAGCCGAGGATCGCGACCTTCTTGTCCTTGATCAGGTTCACGTCGCAATCGCGGTCATAATAAACGCGCATGGGGCAATTCCTTTGTTGGTTGCATTGCGGCGCACCATACCGGGTGTTGCGGGCATGACGAGGGTTGTCTTTGAGTATTTTAGAAAAAAGCGATGACTATCATTCGCCGAAAGTGTGATATACGTTCTTTTCATGTTTGATGACAAAGACAGGGCGCTCTTGCGCCGGATGCAGGCGGATCCCAGCCTGACGGTGCCCGAACTGGCAGCACAGGCGGGCGTGACGGCGGGGCAGGCCTCGCGACGGCTGGAACGGCTGGTCGCGGACGGTGTCATTCTGGGCCAGACGGCGATGATTGACTGGGCGGCCCTTGGGTTTCCCCTGCGGGTCAGTCTGCGCGTCACATTGGACAAGACGGTGCCGGGCGCCTTTGACAGCTTTCTGGCGGGGGCGCGGGCCGTGCCGGAGGTGCTGGAAATCCAGACCTTTCTGGGGCGGGTCGATGTCCGGCTGTCGCTGGTTGCGCGCGATCTGGCGCACTATCAGCGCCTGTATCGCCAGCGGATCCTGTCGCTGCCCCATATCGCGGATATCGAGGCGCTGATGGATGTGGCGTCGGTCAAGGTCGATGAAAGCCTGCCCTTGTGACGCAGGGTGCAGCGGGGGAAATGCTGGATGATCTGGACCGCGCGTTGTTGCGGTTGCTGGTCGCGGATGCCAGTCAGCCCGCAGCGGCGCTGGGCCGTGCCTTGGGGCTGAGCCAGCCCGCCACATGGCGGCGGATCAAGCGGTTGCAGGATGCAGGTATCCTGCGCGGGCGGCGTCTGGTGCTGGATGCGCAGCGGCTGGGGTTTGGTGTGACCGTGTTTCTGGGGATCAAGCTGGCGACGAAAGGGCGTGTGAGCCTTGAGGATTTCGAGCGGGCCGTGAGCGCCATCCCCGAAGTGCAGGTCGTGACCCATGTTCTGGGCCTGTATGATTACCGCTTGCGGGTCGTGGCCCGCGATCTTGCGGATTTCGAACGGGTCCTGCGACGGCGCATCATGACCTTGCCCGGCGTCGGCACGGTCGAGGCGAACGTCATGCTGAGCGAGGAGCGCAGGCCCGGTCCGATCTGACGCAGGCATCTGGCCCAAGGGCCTGCGCCGTCAAGCCTGCGGGTTGCAGTTAGGCTTTGCCACAAGGGGCGCTGCGCCCTAGTTTGCATCAAAGCGCAGAGGAGTTGGCGATGATGGACGGACAGATGACGCACAGCCCGGTGGACCCCGATGGCCTAATGGAATTTTCGGTCGTCTTTACCGACCGCTCCCTCAATTCCATGAGCAAGGTCTTTCAGGGTGTGATGACCGATGTCTCTGCCATGCTGAAAGAGGTCTATGCCGCCGATGCGGTGGCCATCGTGCCCGGCGGCGGCACCTTCGCGATGGAGGCGGTCGCGCGGCAGTTCGGCACCAACGCCCATTGCCTGATTGTCCGCAACGGGTGGTTTTCCTATCGCTGGTCGCAGATCTTTGATGCGGGCGGGTTTGCGGCGGACACGACGGTCAAGATGGCCAGCCAGACGGGCAACGACAGCCGCGCGCCTTTTGCCCCCGCGCCGATCGCCGATGTCGTGCAGGCGATCCACGACGCGAAACCCGATGTGGTCTTTGCACCCCATGTGGAAACCAGCGCGGGCCTGATCCTTCCGGACGATTATCTGCGGGCCATGGCGGATGCGGCCCATGCGGTCGGCGCGATCATGGTGCTGGACTGTATCGCATCGGGTTGTGTCTGGGTCGACATGAAGGCGACCGGGGTCGATGTCCTGATCTCTGCCCCGCAAAAAGGCTGGTCGGCCACGCCCTGCGCCGGGCTTGTGATGATGTCCGACCGCGCGGCCCAGCGGTTGGAGGCAACGACATCCAGCAGTTTTGCCGGTGATCTGAAAAAGTGGCGCCAGATCATGACCGCCTACGAGGCGGGCGGTCACGCCTATCACGCGACGATGCCGACCGATGGTCTGCGCGCGTTCCGTGACACGATGATCGAAACCCGCGACTTTGGTTTTGAAAAGCTGAAATCCGCGCAATGGGAATTGGGGCAGGCGGTGCGGTCGCATCTGGCGGATCTGGGTGTCCGGTCCGTTGCTGCCGCTGGGTTTCAGGCCCCCGCCGTCGTTGTCAGCTATACCGACGATCCCGGCGTCAAGTCAGGGGCCAAATTCGCGGCCGAGGGCATGCAGATCGCCGCAGGCGTGCCCCTGCAAGTCGGAGAGCCTGACGATTTCATGACC
>JBBREW010000240.1:0-4944 GCA_038225335.1 Rhodobacterales bacterium | reverse complement strand
GGCATCGGGCAGCAGCGTCGACAGGATCGGGAACATCAACACGATGAAGGCCGCGATCAGGATCATCACGAAATAGGGGAACGACCCGATGAAGATCTTTTTCAGCGTGGCCGTGGGATCGGGCACCGATCCGCGCACGGTATAGACCAGCAGGCCAAAGGGCGGCGACAGCAGGCCTGCCTCGATCACCAGAATACCGAAGATCGCAAAGGCGATGGGGTCATAGCCCATGGCGACCGCCAGCGGGGCAAAGATCGGCACGGTCAAAAGGATGATCGACACCGAATCGATCAGCATCCCCAGCACGAGCCAGATGGCCGCCATCAGCAGGATGACCATGGCAGGTGACAGGTTGCTGCTGGTGAACAGGTCCTGAATGTAATTCACCCCGCCGCCAAGGGCCAGCAGGCGGGAATACATCTGGGCCGCGATCAGCAGGAACATGATGGGGGCGGTGGTGCGGCCCGCCTGATACATGCTTTCGATGATGTCCCCGGCGCGCATCCCCTTGACCACGCCGATCACAAGGGCGGCGATCACGCCAAAGGCCGCGGCCTCTGTCGGGGTAAAGAAACCGGCCCAGATGCCGCCGATCACGATCAGGATCAGTGACAGGATCCCAAGGCCGCCGATCAGTTCCGACCGTGCCTCTGCCGGGGTGGGGGCGGTCAGGGGTGCGCCATAGGCCGGCGCGATGGCGGGGGTGACGATGGATGCGACGATGACATAGGCCGTGAACAGCCCGGCCAGCATCAGACCCGGAATGATGCCCGCCACGAACAGCGCCCCGACGCTGAGTTCGGTCAGCACCGCCCAGACGATCAGCAGGACGGACGGCGGGATCAGCATGCCCAGACAGGCGGACCCGGCCACGGCCCCCAGCGCGAAGGTCTGTTTGTAGCCCAGTTTCATCATCTCGGGATAGGCGATGCGGCTGAAGGCAGCGGCAGAGGCGATCGACACCCCCGTCACGGCGGCAAAGACGGTGTTGCCCGCGATGGTGGCGATGGCCAACCGTCCCGGCAGACGGCGCAGGGCACGGTCGCAGATGCGATACAGATCGCCCGCCGCGCCGCTGCGCCAGATGAAATCACCCATCAGCACGAACAGCGGGATCACCACATAGACATCCTTCCGGATCGCCTCGAATGCGGTGTTGGACATGATCGACAGGGCGGCCTCTGTATTGCCCTGAAACATGATATAGACGCCGACACCGGAACACAGCGCCAGTGCGACGCCGATATGTACGCCCAGCAGGATCAGCACCAGCAGGACCGCCAGCATCATCAGAACGATTTCACCACCCATGCTGCGGCCCCTTAGTTTTCAAGACGGGCGAGGGCACCTGGCGCCTCGCTTTCAAAGATCAGCTGCCCGGTCCAGTCGAGCCAGATCATCTGGGCATAGGCCAGTGCGGCACAGGCGGACATCAGGGCAATCGCCCCGCGCACCGGCCATGTCGGGACGCGCAGGGACCCTTCGCCTTCGTATTCACCGATCCGGTAGGCATCCATGAACGACGGCCAGGTGCCCCAGATCAGACCCAGAAACAGCAGCAGACCCAGCACCGATGCCAGCGTGCGCAGCAGGCGGCGGGCGGCGGGTGGCACCGCATCGGACAGGATCGTGGTGCGCAGCATCGACCCCGAATAGATCGCCAGCGGGATTTGCAGAAAGGTGATGGTCACGACAGAGTTTTGCAGGATTTCCTTGGTGCCCGGGATACCGCGCGACAGGATCATCCGGCCCAGCACGTCACCAAAGATCAAAAGGGCCAGCGCCAGCACCCAGAAAGCCGACAGGATATGCAGCAGGCGCGCGCCCTTGATCTGCGTCGTGATCATCGTTTTCCCCCCATGGATGTATGGACGCAGACACCTGCGCGCCCAGCATCACCGCCAGACGCTAACGGATCGCCGCAGGGGGTCAACATATTATTTAGCGGTCGATAAATTAAAAGAGGTCTGGTGTGCAGAGTTTCTTGACCGATGGCTTGCGATGTGCAGAGAATGTCAAGTTAGCGATTGATAAATTGGCTGGAGGGCGAGGCCAGCTGCGTTCATCACGGCGGCGCTGACCGCAACTGTCTGGGAGGACACCACATGATACGACACCTGACCGGCGGCATTGCCGGCTTGACCATTCTGACGCTGGCGGCCCCGGTGGCCGCCGATACCTTTACCCTGCGGATCGGGTCCGGGCATCCAAGCGGTCCTTCGGTCTATGTGACCGACGTCGAGAAATTCTTTGTCCCCGAAGTGACCCGCCGCGTGGCAGAGGAAACCGAACACGAGGTCACCTTTGTCGAAGGCTATGGCGGTGCGATTGCCGGTGTGTCCGAGACGCTGGAAGCGGTGCAGAACGGGATTCTGGATATCGGCGCCTATTGCATGTGCTTCGAGCCGGCAAAGCTGTTCTTGCACAATTTCCCTTATTATGCGCCCTTTGGCCCGCAGGAATCGACGCAGGCAATGACCGCGACCCGCGCTGTCTATGATCAGGTGCCGTGGTTGTCGGAACAGTTCGAAAGCCAGTATCGTCAGGTTATGCTGGGTCTGCACGGCTGGGACAATTACCACGTCGGCACCACGCAGCCGTGGGAAACCGTGGCGGATTTGCAGGGGGTCAAAATCGGCGGCGCCGGACCGAACCTGCCGTGGCTGGAATTCGCAGGCGCGATCCCGGTGCAGTCTGCCTTGCCGGACGGGTATCTGTCCTTGCAGACCGGCGTCTATAACGGCTGGCTGATGTTTCCCTCTGCCTATCTGGGGTTCAAGTTCTATGAACCCTCGCCCTATTACACGCTTGTGGGTTTCGGTGCGATGCCGGTCAACGTGTTGACCATGAACGCCAGTTCAATGCAGCGCCTGCCCGATGATGTGCAGCAGATCATCCGCGAGGTTGGCCGCGCCTACGAGGATCAGGCGGGCACATCGCTGGATACGGCGCAGGCAAAAGGCCTTGAAGGTCTGACAGCTGCGGGTGCTACGGTGACGGAACTGGCCCCCGAAGCCCGCGCTGACTGGGCCGCGTCGCTCGCGGGGTTCGCAAAACTTCAGGCGGCGGATGCCGATGGCCGCAACACACCGGGCACAGAAGTGATGAACGCCTATATCGCGGCCGTGACGGCCACGGGTTACGAATGGCCCGTCACCTATACGCTGGACTGATATCCACCGACCGATGGCAGCGCGGCCGTTGTGCCGCGCTGTCGCTTTTGCAAAAGGACCGTTGCCATGAATACCCGCGACAAGGTCATCATCAGTTGCGCCGTGACGGGTGCCATCCATACGCCGTCGATGACGCCCTATCTGCCGATCACCCCCGACGAAATTGCAGCCAGCGCCATCGCCGCGGCAGAGGCGGGGGCCGCGATCCTGCACCTGCACGCCCGCAACCCGGAGACAGGCCAGCCGGATCAGACGCCAGCGGCCTTTGCGCCCTTCCTGCCCCGGATCAAGCAGGCGACGGATGCGGTCATCAACATCACCACGGGCGGATCGCCCTACATGACCGTCGCCGAACGCGCGCAACCCGCCGCACAGTTTCAGCCAGAGGTCGCATCCCTGAACATGGGGTCGATGAATTTCGGTTTTTTCCCATTGCTGGCGAAATACACGGAATTCAAATTCGACTGGGAACGCGCCCATCTGGAAGGGTCGCGCGATCTGGTCTTTCGCAATTCGTTTCAGGACATCGAATACGTCCTGACGACCTGTTACGGCAACGACACCCGGTTCGAGTTCGAGTGCTATGACATCTCTCACCTGTACAACCTTGCGCATTTTGCCGACCGCGGGCTGGTGAAACCGCCGTTCTTTGTGCAGTCGGTGTTCGGCCTGCTGGGCGGGATCGGCACCCATCCAGAGGATGTGATGCACATGAAACGCACCGCCGACCGGTTGTTCGGTGACAATTTCCGCTGGTCCGTGCTGGGGGCCGGGGCCAATCAGTTCCGCATCGCCACGCAGGCCGTCGCCATGGGTGCCAATATCCGTGTCGGGCTGGAGGACAGCATCTGGATCGCCCGTGGCAAGCTGGCGGAATCAAACGCCGATCAGGTCACCCGCGCCCGCGCCATCATCGAAGGTCTGGGGATGGAGGTCGCCACCCCCGCAGAGGCCCGCGCCATGCTGTCACTGAAAGGCGGCGACCGGGTCAATTTCTGAGCGCCGCACACCGAAAAGGGGGGGTCAGAACCGCAGGCCCCACCCGCCGCTGGCAATCAGGTAAAGACCCAGCACCACCAGCAATCCATGCACGATGATATAGAACGGCTCTTTGGGGATGCGGGTCGCGATGGTCTTGCCCACCAGAATCCCAAGCGGCATGATCGGCAACAGCAAAAATGACACCCAAAGCGTGTCGATCGTGACCAGCCCCATCGACAGCACAATGGGAATCTTGATCCAGTTGATGATGAAAAAGAACCAGACCAGCACGGCCACATAGATCTGCGGCGCAAGGCGGAAGGGCAACAGATAGGCCTGTACCGGGGCTTCGCCCATCAGAAAAAAGCTGGTGAAACCCGACGCGCCGTTCAGAATGATGGTGCGGGGCCAGCGCGCGCCACCGGGGCGGGTGCCCGGTTCCGGGTCGGGCAGGGGGGCCTGATCCTTGGCCAAGCGGCTGGCAAAAAAGCGAACCCCCAGCACACAGGACATGATCCCAAGCCCGATGGCCAGAATGTCGGCATTGATCCGGTAGAACACAAGCGCCGCCAGCCCGACGCCCGCCACCCCCGCCGCCGCCATGGGCCACATGATGTCGAACCGCACCTTGCGCCGGTAGATGATCGCAACGATCAGATCCATGATGACATAGGTCGGCAGCAGGATGGAAATGGCTGTCGGAATATCGGACACCGCCGCCACAAGGGGCATCCCCAGTGACCCGATCATGCCGCCGAACCCGGCCTTTGCCAGTGCCACGAAAAACACC
>JBBREW010000239.1:0-4959 GCA_038225335.1 Rhodobacterales bacterium | reverse complement strand
ACGACGCGGGCTTCCTTCAGGTCGATGCCTGCGCCGGTCAGCACCTGCGCCAGATGGTTTGTATTCGAATCGCGGGTGCGGCCCGACAGGATTTCGTCACCGATGACCAGCATCGCGGCGGTGGGGTTCGGCATTGTCTTCTCCTCTGCGTCGGGTGTTGGTATAGCCTTGCCCATGCGCTTTGCCACGCCCCTGATCCCCGCCACGTTACAACGCCGCTATAAACGGTTTCTGGCCGACGCCGTGCTGGATGATGGCACGCCCGTCACCGCCCATGTGGCCAATCCCGGTGCCATGACCGGCACCGCGACACCCGGCGCGCGCATCTGGCTGGAACCCAACGACAACCCCCGCACAAAGCTGGGTTACGGCTGGCGTCTGCTGGAACAGGGCGGCGATCTGGTCTGCGTCGATACCGGACTTGCCAACCGGATCGTGGCGGAAGGGTTGCGGGCGGGGCTGGTGCCGGGTCTTGCAGGGTATGCGACGATCCGTCCAGAGGTCCGCTACGGCGACCGCAGCCGGGTGGATTTTCTGCTGACCGGCGGCCCGCCCGGTGATGACCTGCCCGCCCTGTATCTGGAGGTCAAAAGCGCCAATTTCTGCCGCACCCCCGCGCTTGCGGAATTTCCCGACAGTGTGACCCAGCGCGGGGCGCGGCACATGGCCGAACTGGCGCAGGTGGCAGCACAGGGGCACCGGGCCATGGTTCTTTATCTGATCACGCGGACCGACTGCACCCGTCTGGGCATCGCCGCCGACATCGACCCTGCCTATGCGCAGGCCGCCGCCGCTGCGCGTGCCGCTGGGGTGATGATGATGGCGATGGACTGCTTGATTGACAGGCACGGCATTGCGTTGGGCCGGGTGCGGCCCCTGATCGACCCTGCTTTTGTCCCATAAGGGTGGCACAGGGCAGCAAAACGCCCTATGTGCGGACACATATGACAGCACAGGACAAGGCGCGATGACCGACACCACCCACCTGACCCGCGACGGCATCCGCCTGCACGCGCCCGCGGAATTCGGCGGCATGAACCGTGCCGGGCGTCTGGCTGCGCGCATTCTTGATGACATCGCGGACCATGTTTTCGTCGGCCAGACGACAGCGGCCATCGACCAGTTGATCACCGACTGGATCGTAGAGGCCGAGGCCACGTCGGCCACCATCGGTTATCGCGGCTATCAGCACGCCAGCTGCATTTCGGTCAACCATGTGGTCTGTCACGGGATTCCCGGCGACAAGGTCCTGAAGGACGGCGACATCCTGAACATCGACGTCACCGTGATCGTCGATGGCTGGTATGGTGACACCAGCCGCATGTATGTCGCAGGCACCCTGTCGCGCAAGGCGGAACGCCTGATCGCTGTGACCCACGATGCCCTGATGCTGGGCATAGAGGCAGCGCGCCCCGGCAATACCTTTGGCGATATCGGCCACGCGATCCAGACCTATGTCGAGGCGCAGCGGATGTCCGTGGTGCGCGATTTCTGCGGTCACGGTCTGGGCCGGGTGTTCCATTCCGCCCCCAATGTCCTGCACTATGGCCGCGCGGGCAGCGGTGCGGTGCTGGAAGAAGGCATGTTCTTTACCATCGAACCCATGGTGAACCTTGGCCGCCCGGAAACAAAGGTGCTGGCCGACGACTGGACCGCCGTGACCCGCGACAAATCCCTGTCGGCGCAGTTCGAACATTCTATCGGCATCACCGCGCAGGGGTGCGAGGTGTTCACCCTGTCCCCCGGCAACCGCTTTCACCCGACGTGGTCTGTCTAGGGCGCTATTTGCCCGCGGACAGCAGTGTGATCCATGTGTCGCCGTGGCGGCGGGCATCCAGCCTTGTGAAACCGGGCGGCGCGATCTGTGCGGTGTTTTCTTCCCATGCGATCAGCGCGCCGGGGGCGATCCATCCGGTCCCGCGCGCCTTTTGCAGCGCGGTCAGGCCCAGACGCTGGCCGTAAGGCGGATCAAGGAACACCAGCCCGCAGGGGGTGCCGGGCGGCAAGGCGTAAGCCTTGACCGCCAGCACACGGCAATCGGCCCCGCGCCGCAGCTTTGCGATATTGGCGGCCAGCAGACGTTGTGCGACCGCCCCGTCATCGACGAAGGTGACATGGGCCGCACCGCGCGACAGCGATTCCAGCCCCAGCGCACCGGTGCCTGCGAACAGATCCAGCACCTGTGCCCCCCGCAGCGGATCACCGAACCTACCACCCTGCAGCACATTGAACAGGCTTTCGCGGACCCGGTCGGATGTGGGCCGCAGATGCGCCGCAGCGTCGCCGTCCCCCACAGGCGCAAGTGTCGTGCCGCGATGGGTGCCTGCAATGATCCTCATGCCCGCAGCAGCGATTTCATGTCGGTGGCGGGGTCGGTGACCACGGCGGGGGCCGGGCTGATCCCCGCCTCGATCAACCGCTTGCCCACCATGTAGTTGCGCACGTCGGACATGGCATCAATCGCGATCAGGGTGTCGCCCCGGTAATACCAGTGCGACTGCGCCCCTTGCGCGCCGCGTTTCACATGCACCGTATCATACCCGGTGTTCAGCCCGGCAATCTGGAGTTTGCAATCATACTGATCGGACCAGAACCACGGGGTCGGCTCATAGGTCACCGCATGGCCCAGCAGGTTGTGGGCGACGATTTCGGCCTGATCGATCGCGTTGCCCACGCTTTCGATCCGCACCCGGCCGCCGCGCCAAGGCGTCGATGCGCAATCGCCCGCAGCCCAGATATGCGGGACCGATGTGGCACCGCGCGCGTCGCAGGCGATGCCGTTGTCGATGGCCAGTCCGGCAGCCTCTGCCAGACCGGTGGCGGGCATGATGCCGACACCCACAATGGCGAAATCAATGGCGAGTGTGGTGCCGTCCGTCAGGACAGCGCCGCTGACCGCATCCCCCCCGGTCAGCCGCACCAGCCCCACGCCTTCGCGGATACCCACGCCTTGTGCGATATGCAGCGCGCGAAAGTAATCCGACGTGGCGGGGGCTGCGACCCGTTGCAGAATCCGGTCTGCCGCCTCGACGAGCGTGACCTGCACACCGCGTTTGGCCATGACGGCGGCGGCCTCCAGCCCGATATAACCGCCGCCGATCACCAGACAGCGCGCACCCGGCACCACAAGTGTTGCCATGGCGTCCGCATCGGCCAGATCGCGCACGGTCAGAACATGGCCCAGTGCGCCACCGATGGCTGCGGGCAGGGGACGCGGCACGGCCCCGGTGGTCAGCACCAGATCGTCGTAATCCAGCACCGTGGCATCCGACATCCGCACCTGCCGGGCGGTCGCATCAATCGCCACAGCCTGCTGACCCAACCGCAAGGTGACACCGTTTGCCCCGTACCAATCCGCGGGGCGCAGCATCAGGCGGTCGCGGGTCATGTCGCCCAGCAGATAGGCCTTGGACAACGGCGGGCGCTGATAGGGCACATGGGGTTCCCCGCAGACCAGCGTGATGCCCGATGTGACCCCGCCAGCCACAAGTTTTCCGATCAGGGCCGATGCGGCCTGTCCGCCACCAATCACAACCGTTCTGCCCATGATGCATACCCCTGCTACTGGTTCTTGGCCTGCGCACCCTATATGCCAGTCACAGACAATTCACGATAGGGAACTGATCCATGACAATCACAACTGGCGACAGCCTTCCGGATGCCACCGTCCTGACGATGGGGTCGGATGGCCCCGGGTCCGTGTCCATCGCGGACAAGGTCAAGGGACGCAAGGTCGTCATTTTCGGCCTGCCGGGGGCCTTTACCGGCACCTGCACCACCGCCCACGTGCCCAGCTTTATCCGCAGCATGTCAGCGCTTCAGGGCAAGGGCGTGGACGAGGTCATCTGCATCGCCGTCAACGACCCCTTCGTGATGAAGGCATGGGGCGAGGCGACGGGCGCCATCGACGCGGGTATCACCATGCTGGGTGACGCGGAATCGACCTTTACCACCGCCATCGGCATGGCGTTTTCGGCACCCCCCGCAGGCTTCGTGAACCGGTCCAAACGCTATGCGATGCTGGTCGAGGACGGCGTCGTGCAGATCCTGAACGAAGAACCCGGTCCCGGACAATGCGATGTGTCCGGCGGCGAATCCCTGCTGGACGCGATGGGCTGACCCGGACCTGATCCGCAGACATCACCCGGTCTGTCCTGTCACGTTCGATGATGGGACAGACCCGACCGCACGGGTATCCGCCCTGTCATATCAGCGCAAAGGTTGCGGCCAAACCTGACAGAGTATCGGTTCAGTCCGTGGCCATGACCATCGTGCGGGTGGGAAAGGGGATCTCGATCTGTGCCGCGTCCAGCGCGTCCTTGACCCTGCGGGTCATATCCGCCTGATACTGGAAATAATCGGTCCGGCCCACCCAGACCCGCACCAGAAAATCGACCGAACTGGCGTTCAGGTTGTTCACCTGAATGAACGGGTCCGGGTCGGACAGGCTGCGCGGATCGGCCATGATCGTCTCAATGATGGTGCGTTCCGCCAGATCCAGATCCGCACCGTAAGCCACGCCGAACGTCCATTCAGCCCGCCGCTGCGGATAGACGGAATAATTGATGATCGTATTCCCCCAGACTTCGGAATTGGGAATGATGATCTGGAAATTGCCGATACTCGCCATTTCGATAAAGTTCAGGTTGATCGCCTTGACCGTCCCGCTTTGCCCGTTGATCGTGACGAAATCGCCCAGCTTGATGGGTCTGAAAAAGATGATCATGACCCCGGCCGCCACATTGGACAGGGTGCCCTGCAACGCCAGACCGATCGCCAAACCCGCCGCACCGATGACCGCCACAACGCTGGTCGTCTGCACCCCGAAGGTGTTCAGCACGAACAGGAACGCAAAGCCGATGATGACATAGCGGACGATGTTCCCCAGAAACAGGAACAAGGTGTCGTCCAGATGACGATGCTTGACGCCGACGCTTTCGATGCGGCGCGACACCCATG
>JBBREW010000238.1:0-4977 GCA_038225335.1 Rhodobacterales bacterium | reverse complement strand
GACCAAAGACAGGCAGACGGCACTGCAACCTCTGAAACACCGCAGGCAGAAGTCACATTGACACGGTCTGACGCACAGATCGTCTATCAAGAGGCCCAAGGCGAACAGGCCAACGTCAGTGTTGCGCGCAGTGAACCCATTGTGCGGATCGAGCAGGGCGAGCCACAGATCGAAGTGACCGCCACCGCAGAGCCGCAAGTGTCCTGGTCCCAGATCGGCGAAGCAACCGTGACGTTCCAGACCACTGGTGATGACGCCGCTGGCACTGCTGCCGAGGCTGATCCTGCCGCAGCGCAGACTGACGCAGATGCTGCCGCTGTTGCAGATCAAGAGGCTGCCTTGGTGGCGGAACAGGACGCAACCGTCCCCGCAGAAGAGCCGCAGGATACTGTGACTGCCGCTGATGCGAACACCGCGACGGATATGCAGGCCCCGCCTGCCGTGCGCCGCGATGGGTACACAGCGGTCGATATTGCCGAACTGACGGTCGACGACCTTGATGGCGCCACGGTTTACGGTGTGCAGGGCGAAAACATCGGCGAGATTGGCAACCTTGTTCTGGCCGAAGGTGAAGCACAGGACGTCATCGTGGATGTTGGTGGTTTTCTGGGCATTGGTGAACGTCAGGTTCGCGTCCCGTTTGCAGATATGTCCATTCTGCGCGGCGACGATAACAATGACATCCGCGTCTATATCAATGCGACCGAAGATCAACTTATGAGCTATCCCGAAGTTGAATAAGTCTGGTCTTTCGGCAGCCGCACCATTCCTGGTGGTGCGGCTGCCATCTATTGAATGTGCATTTCATCCACAGCGAAACGGTTTTGTTGAATATCATTTCGACCAAAGCTGAAGATACCGAGTGTCATGCAATCTATCACGCAAGGAGTATTCCCATGGCGACACCGCCACGACATCAAAAAACAAATGAGCCACCGTTTGATACAAAGCGTGCGGAAGGTGGCGTGCACTGGGCCGTCTATTTCGGAATCGGAATAATCGTTTTGTTGCTGCTGGTCTTTCTTTTCGGCGGTTTCAACAATGACACGGTCATCACCAGTGATGATCCCGCTGTCGTCGAAACGCAGCCTGCAGCAACCGAACCGGCTGTGTCACCGGTCACAACAGATGTGGATCCCGTGGAAGCCGATGTGCAGGACGACCCCGTGCTGGACGATCCCGCGCCAGAATCGACTGATGATGATTCGGTGATCGAGATCGAGGGCGACGCCGAAGTCGAAGTGTTGGACGAGACGTAACACCCCGATAAGCGACCTTTCGAGATACCCTTGTCGGACTGTGGGGGCGGGCTGTGTCCCGCCCCTTCGGTCTTGTCCGAAAGACGCGTTGCCTCATTTCAAATATTCAATCCAGGTTCGGAGTCACTGATGTTGGACGCCCCGATTTTTTTTGATGGTTCAGGCGGCGTAGTGCGCACCATCTTTTCTGCTGCACTGATGTATGTGGCCATCGTCATCGCGATGCGGCTTTTCGGCAAACGGTCAACGTCGCAGATGAACAACTTCGACTGGATCGTGACGGTCGCCCTTGGATCGCTGATGGCATCCGGGATTCTGGTGGCAGACGTCACAGTTCTGGAAGGCGTCGCTGCCATGTACACGCTACTGGGCCTGCAATGGCTCCTGACCCATCTGTTACGGGCCTCTGACACAGCGACACGCACGATCAAATCAAAACCGACACTTCTGGTTCTGAACGGAAAAATTCTAAGACCGGCGCTGGTGCGGGAACGGATCATCGAAGAAGAGATTTATGCCGCCGTGCGGCAGGCGGGCTATAGCCGGATCTCAGACATTGCCTGGATTGTGCTGGAAACGAATTCCAAGCTGAGTGTCATTTCCTGCGATCAGGCGGCCAGCGATCCCGATATGCTGCGGAATGTGGCAGGTGCAGGGCAACCCGAAGACCGCCGCAGCCCGGATCAGGTGACAGTTCATGGCTGACCCGAACCAGAGCAGCGATCAGGACTCGACCGACCTTGCGGACACCCGCACAGACTGGGCCGAGGACCGCACAATTCTGGCCAACGAGCGCACTTTTGCAGGCTGGATGCGGACAGGCATGGCGTCGGTGGCTGTCGCCCTTGGCCTGAAAGCGGTCTTCAAGGATACAGAACACCTGATTTTCGCCAAGGCCGTGGCAGAGATTTTCATCTTTGCGGCCGTTGTCATTTTCTGGACCTCGGCGCTGCGCTGCCGCCACACGCTCAATCGTATGACCGACCACGATATTCAGGCGCAGTCCCGCTGGCAGATGACCTTTCTGGCAGCCGTTCTGGCCTGCGGCGCTGTCGCGACCGGGTTCATCTTGTGGTTATTGTAACACCAGACGCGCGCGTGACAGGGGTCGATGATCATCGAACCTGTCGCGCAACCGCGCTGCCGCAAATTCTATTTTTTGGATAGCGGTTCCATCGCCGACAGGCCCGTGTCCGCTACGGTTTCATCGGTCGTGGGTCCCGACATATCCTTGGTAAACTTGGTTGCAGAGGCTTCTTCCCCGAAATCATCCGTATTCGGACGGTCGGTGCGCAATTCACGCTCTGCCTGTTGCCAGAAATTATCGGACTGGCCTTCCGGACGCCCCGCGTCTTCCCAAAGCTGATAGGCACGGGTCTTTATGCTGCGATCTGTCATCTGCGCGGTCCTTGGCTGGGCTGTGGGGGATACCCCATGAAACGATTGGAACGATCTTGGGTTCCGGCCGTAACGCGCCCTACACAGCTGATCCCGCAATTCCATCAACTGGTTTAGCCGCCGCAACCCGCAGTCATGGCAAGAACCATGGTGCTGCGTCGCGCGACGGTGTGCGACCGGCAGGAACACCTGCCGGTCGCGGGATCATTTACGACGCAGAGTCACGGGCGGCGTCAAGCCAGCCGTCCACCATGTCACGGTTGTCCGCGATCCACGCAGCAGCCTGCGCCGCGATATCATCGTCGCCCGCATTCATCGCGGCGTTCTGCGCATAGATGTCCGACAGCGGCACGCGCGCCTCTTCCATCAGGGTCCGGACCGCCGGATTGTCGTCCAGAAAGGCCGTATTCACGACGGGCACGATGTCGGACGCGGGAAAGCCCAGCATGCAGGGGTCGGCCACGCAGCCTTCGACGCCCGACATGGTCGCGGCATCGACAAGGTCCATCATCTCTTCCGGCAGGCTCACCTCTGGCACTTCGATCCAGACGACGTCTTCGCCCGGCACCAGTTCGTTGACGGTCCAGTTGGGCGTCCAAGTGTAGAACAGGATCGATTCCCCGGCACCGTAGGCCGCGACGGCGTCAGCCATGGCGGCGGAATAGCCGGCCTTGATAAGGTTGACATGATCGCGCAGATCATAGGCGTCGATCTGATGTTCGATGTTCACCTCGCAGGCCCAGCCGGGCGGACAGGCGACCATGTCGGCCAGACCGTCGCCGTTGCGGTCAAAGGCAGCTTTCACCTCGTCGCGTTTGAAATCCTCTAGCGAGGTGATGTTCAGCTCATCCGCTGTTGCCTTGTCGACCAGATAACCTTCAAGCGCGCCGCCCTCGGCCACGGCACCGACGATTTCCGCCTGACCGTCAAAGGAATCGCGATAGGTGTTGTGCAGCGGGAACCAACCATCGACCCACATCGTCACATCACCAAAGGCGACGGATTGGTAAAAGATCGGATTGTCCAGGGTCATCGTATCGGGCAGGTCATAGCCCAGCTCTTCCAGCAATTGCACATAGACTTCGGTATGGAACCAGCCGGTGTCCCAGCTGGGTTGCGCCATCTGGATGGTCGTGCCCGTGCCGGGCATGTCCTGTGCCACGGCACCGGTGACGCCGGTCAGGCCGATCAGGGCGGCGGTGCCCAGCATGGCTACGGTTTTGGATTTAATGATCATGAAAACTGATCCTTTCTCTGGGATGCGGCACGAAAATGCCGCGTTGACGCCGGGACTTGCGCCCCGGCGTGATGATTGATTGCGATGGTTACGGTCTGGCGACGGGGGAATCCGCGGGGGCATTCACGGGTGCAGCACCCCTGCCCCGCAGCGTCCGGGTCAGCACCTGCCGCAGATTAAGGGTGCCGGCCTTGCTGCCTTCGCCCAAGCCTTGGGTGATGCGGTCCAGCACGATGGCAAGAATCACGATCCCCACGCCGCCCGCCGTGGCGCCGCCGACGTCAAGCCGCCCCAGACCGGTGTTCACGATCAGGCCAAGCCCGCCTGCACCAATCAGCGCGGCGATCACGACCATGGACAAGGCCAGCATCAGCGTCTGGTTCAGGCCCGCCAGAATGGTCCGCAGCGCCAGCGGGATCTGAAGATCCCACAGCATCTGCCATTCGGTTGACCCAAAGGCGCGCGCGGCCTCTGTCAGGTCGGCCCGCACATTGCGGATGCCAAGGTTGGTCAGACGCACCATCGGCGGGATGGCAAAGATGATCGTGGCGATGATCCCCGGTGCCATGCCGACACCGAACAGCATCACGATCGGCACCAGATACACAAAGGACGGGATCGTCTGCATGATATCAAGGATCGGACGCAGAATGCGCCAGAACGTATCGCTGCGCGCCGCAAGGATGCCCAAGGGCAGACCGATGATGGCGCAGAACAAGACCGATGTGGCGATCATCGCCAGTGTCGTCATGGTTTCAGGCCAAAGCCCGATCATGTCGATGAAGGCAAAACCAAGAATCGTGAAGATCGCGATGCCGCGCCCTGCATACCGCCAGGCGGCCAAGGCAAAGACGGCAGTGGTCAGCAGCATCGGCACGAACAGCAGGAACGCGTTCAGGTTGTTCAAGACGACCGTGACCGGCACCTGTGCGGCGCGGAACAGCGGGCGGAAATTCGGCACCAGCCACCCCCGCACAAAGGTGTTGACCCAGTCGTCAAAGGGAATCGTGATCAGATCAGCGGGGCTCATCGGGTGTCCTCCATGCTTGGGCTGGGGCTTGGGCTGGGAACATCGGTGGCGTC
>JBBREW010000237.1:0-4990 GCA_038225335.1 Rhodobacterales bacterium | reverse complement strand
TGACCGCTGCGCATTGCGTCCAGCAAGGCGATGCACAGCTCCTCGTCAACGGCACCGTCCATCAGCGCGCCCACGCGGTTCGTGCGTCGCAACTTTGCCAGCGTGTTCGGCAGGCGCGGGCCAAGGGTCAGCGCATCTTCCTTCCAGATGGCAGAGAGAGGGAGGAAGTAGGACTGCGTTTCACCCGCCACGTCGACGTCAGCGATGGACAGCAGATGCTGGCCTTCTGAAAGCTCGCCCAACTGTCGCAGGTTGACGCGACCGGTGCGCTCTCCCTTGCCAGCGAACCAGCGTTGCAGTGACAGGTATTGTGGCAGTGTGGACTTGATGAAGTCGCGCCCTTCGCGCCCATCCAGCGCCGTGGACAGCCGCCCGTCCCGGGTTGTCAGCGTCAGAAAATCGGGCAGCGTGCCTGTTACCGGCGCATGCCAAGACGGAGCCTGATCGCTGTCGGCAAGTTCGAACCAATAAAAACCGTAGGCGGGCAGTGTCAGCAAATAGGGCAGGTCGCCGATGGGTGGAAACGCGGACTGGCCTGACAGTTCAATCGGGACCCGGCCCGCAAAGGCAGACAGATCCAATTCGGCCGCCTGCGCCGAACGCGACAGGTTGGCGACACAAAGCATCGCAACAGAGCCTTCCTCGCCCAGCGTTCCTGTGCGGCGGATATAGGCCAGTATCTTGCGATTTTGCGGATAGAGGATGTCGATTTCACCCCGTCCAAACGTCGAATGCTTCAGCCTGACAGCCAGCATCCGCTTGATCCAGTGCAGGTAAGACGACGGCGAAGCCTGCTGCGCCTCGACGTTGATCGCCTGATACCCATATGTTTCGTCTTGAATTGTCGGCAGATACAGGCGCTGCGGGCTGGCGCGACTGAAACCGGCATTCCGGTCGGCAGACCACTGCATCGGGGTGCGGACGCCGTCCCGGTCACCAAGATAATAATTGTCGCCCATCCCGATCTCGTCCCCGTAATAAAGGACCGGCGTGCCGGGCATCGACATCAGAAGCGAATTCAGCAATTCGATCTTGCGGCGGTCATTTTGCATGAGGGGTGCAAGACGCCGGCGGATACCCATGTTAATCCGCGCCCGCTTATCGGCGGCGTAGGTGTCCCACAGGTAATCCCGCTCGCGGTCGGTGACCATTTCCAGCGTCAACTCATCGTGGTTGCGCAGAAAGATGGCCCACTGGCAGTTTGCGGGGATTTCCGGTGTCTGGCGGATGATGTCGGTAATCGCGTGGCGATCTTCCTGCGCCACGGCCATATACATGCGCGGCATCAGGGGGAAATGGAACCCCATGTGGCATTCGTCATCATCGCCAAAATAGGGGCGGGTGTCCTCTGGCCACTGGTTCGCTTCGGCCAGCAGCATTCGGTTTTCATAATGCTTGTCGAGGTCGGCGCGAATGGCCTTCAGGATGTCGTGGGTTTCCGGCAGATTTTCGTTGTTGGTGCCGTCGCGTTCGACAAGGTAGGGGATGGCGTCCAGTCTGAGGCCATCGACGCCCTTATCAAGCCAGAAGTGCATGACGTCCAGCACCGCCTCCAGAACCTTGGGATTGTCAAAGTTCAGATCCGGCTGGTGATCAAAGAAGCGGTGCCAGTAGAACTGCTCCGCCACCGGATCCCACGACCAGTTACTATCGTGGGTGTCATTGAAGATGACACGGGTCTTGTCCATCCATTGCGTCGGATCATCCGTCCAGACGTAAAAGTCCCGTTCAGGGCTGCCCTTTGGCGCGCGGCGGGCGCGCTGGAACCAGTCGTGCTGGTCGCTGGTGTGGTTGATGACCAGTTCTGTCACAACCTTCAGGCCGCGATTGTGCGCCTCGTCCACGAAGGCCTGGAAATCTTCCATCGTGCCATATTGAGGATTCACTTCCTTGAATTCCGCGATGTCATAGCCGTCGTCCCGCAGGGGGGATGGATAGAAAGGCAGGATCCAGATCGTGTTGACGCCAAGTTCCTGCACATAATCCAGCCGCTGCATCAGGCCAGCGAAATCGCCGATGCCGTCCGCGTTGCTGTCCTGGAACGCCTTGACGTGTAATTGATAGATGATCGCGTCCTTGTACCAATCGAAAACGGTGGCGTCAGCGGCGGAGATATCGGTCTGCGTATTCATCGGCTGGACCTTCCTGGCGCGTTCATTCGCCATATTGCGTAAGGACGGGAGTCGGGATCGAGGAGCAAAGTCTGGTGCTTGCCGTGCCAAGTGAAGCGGTTGCCGTTGACGAGATCCTCGACCTCGATCGCCGCGTCGTCATCCAGACCGAACTTCCACAGAGGGATTTCAAACCTGAATTCCGCCGGGGCATGGGGGTCGATCAGGACGTGGAAAAAGACAAAGTTCCCGGTCTGGGCATCGTGCCGCGCGTAGGACAGGACGCGGTCATCGTGGGCCACCTCGAATGCAAGGTTGGTGAAGTCACGCATCGCGGGCTGTTCACGACGAATGCGATTGATCAGGCGGACATCGTCCTTGATGTGACCCGGCGCATCATAGTCACGGTGCCGCAGTTCGTATTTCTCACTGTCGAGGTACTCCTCACGCCCTGGCAAGGGTGCCGCCTCACAAAGTTCGAACCCGGAATAAAGACCCCAGTTGCCCGCAAGGCTTGCCGCCAGAATGGCGCGGGTGCGAAATCCCGGACGGCCGGAATTCTGCAGGAAAACCGGGTTGATATCCGGCGTGTTGACGAAGAAATTCGGCCGCATGTAGTGGCTGCAATCCTCTGTCGTCAGTTCCGTCAGGTATTCGGTCAGTTCGGTCTTGTCGTTGCGCCACGTGAAATAGCTGTAGGACTGATTGAATCCGACCTTTGCCAGGCGTTTCATAACCTTGGGACGGGTGAATGCCTCCGACAGAAAGATTGCCCCCGGATGTGCGGCCTGCACCTCCGCGATGATCCACTGCCAGAATGGGAAAGGCTTGGTGTGCGGGTTGTCGACGCGGAAACACAACACGCCGTGTCCGGCCCAGAACAGGAACATGTCCCGGATCGCTTCCCAAAAATCCTGATTGGGTGTGCCGTCGTCCAGATAGTACCGGAAATTGACAATATCCTCGTACTTCTTGGGTGGATTTTCGGCATATTTGATGGTGCCGTCGGGACGACGCTCGAACCAGTCCGGGTGCTCTGCGATCCATGGATGGTCGGGGGATGCGTTGAGCGCGATGTCCATCGCGATTTCGATGTCGTGCTCTGCCGCAGCCGAGACCAGTGCGTCGAAATCGTCGAGTGTGCCAAGGTCGGGATGCACCGCGGAATTCCCGCCGGCCTCTGAACCGATGGCATAGGGAGAGCCGACGTCGTCGGCCTCTGCGGTCAAAGAGTTGTTCTTGCCCTTGCGGTTCGTCGTCCCGATCGGATGGATCGGTGGGAAATACAGAACGTCAAAGCCGAGATCTTTGACGTAGGGGAGGCGATCAATGGTTGTGCGAAATGTGCCGTGTGCACCTTCCGCGCCTGTCGAGCGGGGAAACAGCTCGTACCATGCGCTGAAGGCGGCGCGTTCACGATCAACCCAGACTGGAACGTCTTGCGCATATCGGACAACGTTTGCACGCGGACCGATGCGGCGCATCAGGGTGTCGGTTTCATCCGACATCAGGATGTTCATCGCCTCGGCACCCTCCAGCGCCTTTTGCAATGTTTTCAGCGCCTTGGCATCTGCCCCCGCGACCTTGACGTCGGTCATCATCAGACGCGCTTCCTCGCGCTCGACGGATACGTCCTGACCGGCGGCGATCTTCTTGGACGTGTCACGGCGCCATGTGCCCCAGACGTCGCGCCAAGCGACAATCGTAAAAGCATGATGACCAAGATCGCCGAATACGACCTCGGCCTCCCAGCGGTCATTTTTCAAAGCCACCATAGGCGTCTCGGTCCAGCTTTTATCGCTGTCCGACTTGGTTAGAACTGCTGCGGCAAAGACCTCATGGCCATCGCCGAATACGTCGGCAGAGAGTGTAACGGGCCAGCCCACAACGGCTTTGGCCGCAAATTTTCCGGCGGCAATTTCGGGCTCTACCGCTTCAATGACCATGCGCGAAGCACCGAGCTTCTGAAGCAAATTCAAGGAAGCTTGACGTTCTGATGTCATCAGTTTTGTACCTTTACCGTATCACTCGTTACCGGGGACCAATGATGTGAGGCGTCATTCGTTCCCTCAGGACGCCATTTATCTCGCAACTTCAGGGTCAGATCATGCCTGGCACGCAGCGACGGGACCAATGCCGCGCCATGGGGCATGATGCTTGGATCAAGCCGTCAGATCCCACTCTCCTTCGCGGAATGCAGATGATCTGGCACATGACGATGTGAGCGGCGGCGACCTGTTATCGTCCGCCGCTTCATGTTTTCAGGTGCCTGACGGCTGACGGTGTGTGCCCGCCCGCGTTATGCGATCGGAACACTCGCCGGGGACTTGGGTGTGTCACTGATGCCGGAGCCCTGCGTCAGGACCATGACGGTTTGCCAGTTCACCTTGACGGTGCCGGTGTGTTGGGCTGGGGCGTCGGGGGTATCGGCGCTGGTATCGAGGCGCTGATCCCAGTCGCCGTCGGGCAGGGTAAAGGTTGCAGGGTCGCCTGCGTTGAAGATCATCAGGATGTCGCGTTCGCCGGCGGTCGTCATGCGTTTGGCCAGACAGCGCAGGCCGCCGTCGTTCCAGTCGTCGTCGGTCATCGCGCGGCCTTCGGGGTGATGCCAGCGCACGGCCCTGCCGTCGGACAGATCGCCATCCTCGAATTTGGCGGCGACGAACCCGTCCAGATCGCGGCGCAGGGCGGTGACCGCGACGGTGCAGCGGATCAGCCCCGGGTCGGCGGCCTCCCAGTCCAGCCAGGCGGTGTCGTTGTCCTGACAATAGGCGTTGTTGTTGCCGTGCTGGGTCTGGCCGAATTCATCCCCGGCAAGGATCATCGGGACACCCTGCGCCAGCAGGACCGTGGCCTGCATCGCCTTGACCCGGCGGCGG
>JBBREW010000236.1:0-5002 GCA_038225335.1 Rhodobacterales bacterium | reverse complement strand
GACGGTGATGGCGACCTTGATCTGCTTGCCTGAATCCAGCGTGTAGACGTTGGTGCAATCCTTCAGCACGTCGAGGACGCGGCGCACCGATTCCTCGGCGTTGTCCTGCACGTGGCGCATATAGGCGGCGACGGCGTCGGCACCGAATTGCCGGGTGATCTTAAGCAGTTCGGTCTGGCCGGTGGCGTTGGCGGCGATCTGCGCCGACAGATCAGCCATGTTCTGGTTAATATTACGGCAGGGATATTTGCCTGATGCCAGCAACTTCTGCGTCGCGGCTTCTTGCAGCACACCGGCTTTGACCAGCAGAAAGTTGTCGATCAGCACGCCCTCTTCGTCGATATGGCGGCTGTCCGGCGGGGCAGATCCCGGTGTCTTGCCGCCGATGTCCGCATGGTGGCCACGGGACGCGACGGTGTACAGGATGCTTTCCCCCGCCTCGTCAAAGACCGGTGTGATGACCGTAACATCCGGCAGGTGGGTGCCGCCATTATAGGGGTTGTTCATCATGAATACGTCGCCAGGTGCAATCTTGCCCGTGTTCTGCGCCAGCACGACGCGGACGGATTCCGACATCGACCCAAGGTGCACCGGCACGTGCGGCGCATTCGCGACCAGATCGCCGTTCACGTCGAAAATCGCGCAGGAAAAGTCGTATCGTTCCTTGATGTTGACCGAATAGGCGGTGTTGGCCAGCGTTGCCCCCATCTGGTCGGCAATCGACATGAACAGATTGTTGAACACCTCCAGCAGAACCGGATCAACCTTGGCGCCGATCGCCTCGGCGCGTTTGGCTTGCGCCACGCGGGTCAGCATCAGATCACCGCCCGCCACACATTCAGCGCGCCAATCCCGTTCGATAATGTTGGTGCCGGTGGGTTCGGTCAGAATGGCGGGGCCGTCGACGGTATCGCCCAAGCGCAGTTTGGTGCGGTCATGCACAGGAACATCAGCCCAAGCGCCTTCGCTATACATGCGGGCCGCGTCGGCGGGCGTGGTATCGGGGTTGTAGGGGGCTGTCAGGCTGACCGGCTCGCCGGTGGTGCCGATCGCTTCTGCGGTCAGCAAGTCGATAATCAGTCCTTTGTAATCCGGCACAAAACCGAACTGCGCCTTGTGGGTCAAGTCGAAATCGCGAGCCATCTGGTCGGCGGTCCCGAACGGCACAGCCAGCGTCTGATGCGCGCCTTCGGTGCGCAAATGGGCAATGCGTTCGATGGTGATGTTGTCGGCGGCGATGCCCTGTCCGGCCACCTCTGAGGTGGCGTCTGCGACCAGTTTTTCCAGCGCCGTGGCTGCTGCCGCGCGGTCTGACAGAGGCCCGCTGAACTGATGCTCGCGCATTGCGCGGACGTCGGCCAGTCCCATGCCGAAGGCGGACAAAACACCGGCAAAGGGGTGGATATAAATCTTCTCCATGCCGAGCACGTCGGCCACAAGGCAGGCATGTTGCCCACCCGCGCCGCCAAAGCAGTTCATCGTATATTTGGTGACGTCATAGCCGCGCTGCACGCTGATTTTCTTAATTGCGTTGGCCATATTTTCAACGGCGATCCGCAGAAAGCCTGTGGCAAGCTCCTCCACCGGACGGGGCGGCTCACCGGTTTCATTCGCGATCTGGTTGGCCATTTCGCCGAATTTTGCGCGGGCTGCGTCGACGTCCAGAGGTTGATCGCTATTAGGGCCAAAGACATGCGGGAAGCGATCCGGTTGCACCTTGCCCAGTAGCACGTTGCAGTCGGTCACAGTGAGTGGGCCGCCACGGCGATAACTGGCTGGGCCCGGATTTGCACCGGCACTGTCGGGACCGACCTGAAGCCGACCTTGAGAAAATGACAGAATCGACCCGCCGCCCGCAGCAACGGTGTGGATCGACATCATCGGCGCGCGCATGCGCACGCCAGCGACCTCAGTCTCGAAACTGCGTTCGTAGGATCCGGCGTAGTGGCACACGTCGGTCGAGGTGCCGCCCATATCGAAGCCAATCAACTTATCAATCCCATGTGCGGCAGCGGTCTGGACCATGCCGACGACACCGCCTGCGGGGCCGGATAGAATGGCATCCTTGCCCTGAAACAGCCCCGCGTCGGTCAACCCGCCGTTGGACTGCATGAACATCAGCGGCGCGCTTTTCCCATCGACTGTCTTCAGCGCGTCGCGCACTTGATTTACGTAACGGCGCAGGATCGGCGACAGGTAAGCGTCAACGACCGCCGTGTCGCCACGACCGATCAGCTTGATCAGCGGGCTCGCCGCGTAAGACAGGGACACCTGTGAAAAGCCGATCTGCTGGGCAATTTTGCCGATCTGCTGTTCGTGATCGGGAAACCGGTAGCTATGCATCAGTGCCACAGCGACAGCGCGGATACCACTATCGAAGGCGGCCTGCAGATCGGTCCTGATCGCGTCGGCGTCCAGTGACCTGATCACTTCACCGTCGGCTGCCAGGCGCTCCGACACCTCTATCACATCGGTATATAGAAGTTCTGGAAGCACGATGTTCAAATCGAACAAGCGCGGGCGGTTCTGGTAGCCGATGCGCAGGATATCCCCCAGCCCGCTGTTGGTGACCAGCACCGTCGCTTCCCCCTTGCGTTCCAGCAGCGCGTTGGTGGCCACGGTCGTTCCCATCTTCACTGCACCAATCAGACCGGCAGGAATAGGATCGTGCTTGTCTAACCCCAGCAGGCTGCGAATGCCATGCACGGCGGCGTCGGTGTAAGCCTCGGGGTTCTCGGACAGCAGCTTGTGTGTCTTGATCTCGCCCTCGGGTGTGCGTGCTACGATATCCGTGAAGGTGCCCCCACGGTCGACCCAGAATTGCCACATGAAACGTTTCCTCAATCAATTCAGAAGGGCAGGCAGGAACAATGCAATCTGCGGAAAGACCAGTAAGGCCCCGGCCATGAGCAACAGAACGAAGGCATAGGGGATCACCCCCAGCATGACATCGGACAAGTTGCCCGAAGTGCGCGCTGCTTGGACAACATACAGATTCAGCCCCACGGGCGGTGTGATCAATGCCATTTCCACAAGGACAATCATCAGGATGCCGAACCAGATAGGGTCATACCCAAGCTGGATGACCAGCGGCACCATGATTGGTATCGTCACCACCATCAGCGACAGGGTTTCGATGAAGAAGCCGAGCACGATGTAGATCAGGACGATCACCAGCATCGTAGAGACAGCCGACAGACCCAATCCGTTCAGGAAGTCCTGCAATTCGCGGCCCAATCCCGCAGAGGCAAGGGTGAAGTTCAGGAACGACGCTCCAATCACGATGAGCATGATCATCGACGTGATTTTGACCGTGCCAAGCGTCGCCTGACCCACTATGGTCAGGTCCACGCGCCCAAAGAAGAAGGCGATGAGGAAGGCGCCGGCCACTCCGACGGCGGCGGCTTCGGTAGGCGTGGCCCATCCCTTGTAGATCGATCCGACGATTGCGGCGAACAGCAGCAGGATCGGCACCAGTTGAACAAGCGCGCGCATCATTACCGACAGCGGGAAGGTGCGGCGTTCCCCACCCAGTGACGGGCGCAGGGCGCAGATGATCGCGGTTATGACCACGAAGGCAATGGCAAGGCCAAGGCCGGGGATCAGGCCAGCCAGGAAGAGCTGCGGAATCGAGGTCTGGGTCAGGAAGCCGTAGACGATCAGGTTGATCGAAGGCGGGATCATGATGCCCAGCGTGCCGCCTGCCGCGATGGCTCCGGAAAACAGCTTGGGATCGTAACCCAGCTTTTCGGCCTGTGGCATCGCCACGGTGGCTACGGTCGCGGCAGTCGCCACGGAAGAACCGGAGATTGCCGAAAACATCGTCGCCGTCGCGACATTGGCGTGGATCAGCCCCCCCGGCATCCACGACACCCATTTGTCGAGGGCAGCATAGGTGCGTGCGGCCACGCCGCTGCGCACGAGGATCTCGCCAAGTAGCACGAAGAAGGGAATGGCGATCAGCGTCGCCGAGTTCGACGACGACCAAACGAGACTGCCAAGGCCGCGTAGCAATGGGAATGCGCTGAAGAATTGGTCAATCCCGATGCCCAGCAGGAACAGGACGATCCCGACAGGAATAGACAGGGCCAGCAGACCCAGAAGCCCAACTGCGGTATATGTGATCATAGCATTTCCGCCTCGCCGAAGGCCCCAATGGCCTGTTCTGATTCCGCAAAACGACCCTGGAGGATCAGCGTCAACGCCGACATTGTCGTCAGCGTGGACACGATGGCGAACCAGACCCAACCCGCGAACCACGGACCCTGCACCCAGACCAGCGGCGTTTCGAGCGGAGTATTCGCGGTGGACGAATTGGTAATGGAGCGCTCAAGCACCGGCCAACATTGGTAGGCGATGATTAGCACGACGGCGGTCATTACGATCATTGCAAAGATGTCGAACAACGACCGTCCAAGCGAGTTCGTCCTCTGGCGCAGCAGGTCGATGCGCACATGGCTCAACTCGAGCAAGGCAAAGCCCATTCCCCAGGCCGTCGCGATTGCCATGACATAACCGCTGATCTCATCAGTGCCGCCAAACGAGGCACCAACTTGGCGCAGGATAATATCAGCCAGCACGAAGGCCGCGCAGGCCAGCAGCATGATACCGATCAGATAGGCGACACCCCGGTTAAGGATGCGCAATAGACGCAAAACGCTTTCGGCCATGGCCGCTACTCCTGTTACGTTGAGGTGAGACGTGCCAGTCGGGCAGCAGTTATGGCCGCCCGACCGGATCATCGCGCATCAGGTCAGGGAATGGCGACGCCCACGGTAACACCGACACTGTCGTTCCAGCGGGTTTTCCATTCATCGCCTGCACGTTCCGCCCATTCAGGCAGCACTTCAGCGGTCAGGATTTCCTTTGCTCTGGCCGTATCCTCTGGCGTGACGGCCACCAGCGTCATGTCGCGGACGTCACCACCGGTGCATTCGCCTTCGCCCGTCAGGCAGGCGATATCATTCGTCAGCGCACCTTGGGCGGTAGCCCAGGCGGGGTC
>JBBREW010000235.1:0-5023 GCA_038225335.1 Rhodobacterales bacterium | reverse complement strand
CCTTCAGATCATGGCTGTCGTCGGCCTGCCCGGTGCTGGACCGCCCGACCGGATTGCGAAAGGTGCTGCCCGCCGTGCGGTCCTTGGTCGGCTGGGTTGCGTCCCGTTTCGCCAGTTGATCCGCCATCCGCGCGGCCAGTGCCGCAGGATTGCCCGCAGGCCCGGTCAGCGTGGCCCCGATCAGCACGGCCCCCTGCGGCAGGACACTCGACCGATAGGCAAAGGCCATATCGCCCGGCGTCAGGGTCACGATGCTGCCGTCGCGCAAAACCGCCGTGGCCTGCGTGCAGACATCGGCCACATAGGTGCCATAGCAGCCAGCGTTCATCCGCAGTGCGCCGCCGATGCTGCCCGGAATGGTGCGCAGAAATGTCAGATCGACCCCTGCCTCTGCGCTGCGCCGGGCGACATGGGCATCCAGGGCTGCGGCCCCCGCCGTGACCGTCGTGCCGTCCACCGTGATCTGGTTGAATTCACGCCCCAGCCGGATCACGACCCCGCGCACACCGCCGTCGCGCACGATCAGGTTGGACCCGACCCCCATGGCAAACACCGGAACGTCCGTGTCCAGTTGCGCCAGAAAGAATTGCAGGTCCGCCACATCCGCAGGCTGGAACAGCACGTCCGCCGGCCCACCCACGCGCAGCCACGTCAGATCCGCCAGGACCCGGTCGTGGGTCAGCGTGCCACGCACCGCAGGCAGGTCAATCATTGCATCCGGCCTTTGGCACCGGCCCGCAGGCGGCGGGTCAGATGGATCAGCGGCCAACGCAGCAGGCTTGCCCCCGCGGCCAGAAACAGCAGACCGATGACCGGCCCCTGCGCCAGCGTCACCCAGCCCAACAGCGGGATGCCGATGATGATCATGACGATGGCCACGCGCCAGTGGCGGTCACGACTGGGCAGCATCGCCGCCAGATTGACCGCGATCAGCCACAACAGGGCCAGCACCAGCGGGACGCTCACCGAAAGATCTCGGGCGGAAGGGCGGGGTCCTGCCCGCGCAGGCGCGCCAGCAGATACCGCAGCGGATGGCGGAACATCGACGCAAAGGCCAGCAGGGCCAGCACCGGCACCGGCCAGGCGTAATCCACCGCCAGCCATCCGATCACCGCAGGCCCCGCCAGCAGCAGCACGATCCCCGGCACGAACTGCCGTCGCAGCGGCAGGAACGCCGTGACCGTGGCGGCCAGACCCCAGACCGCAGCAATCGCACCGGACCAGATCATGTCGCCAGCCTGTCGCGCAGACCGTAAGCCCAGGCGCTGATCGTGCCTGCGCCCAGACAGACGACCATATCCCCGGGCACTGCCTGTTCCCGCACCAGCCGTTCCAGATCCTCCTCCGAGGCGACAGCGCGTGCGTGGCGGTGTCCATGTCGGATCAGCCCCGCCACCAGCCCGTCGCGGTCGGCCCCCGGAATAGGGGTTTCGCCGGCCGCATAGACTTCGGAAATACCGACCACATCGGCGTCGTTGAAACAGCTGCAGAATTCGTCAAAGTGATGCGACAGACGGCTGTAACGATGTGGCTGATGCACCGCGATCACGCGGCCTTCGGTCGCCTGACGGGCTGCCTTCAGCACGGCCGCGATTTCGACAGGGTGATGACCATAGTCGTCGATGATCGTCACGCCATTGACCTCTCCGACCTTGGTAAAGCGGCGATTGACACCCCCAAAGGCTTTGAGCGCGGCGCGGATTTCGTCTTTTTTCAGGCCCAGATGACGCGCCACGGCGACGGCGCTCAGGGCGTTGGACACGTTGTGATCGCCGGGCATCGGCAGGGTGCAGCCGTCGATGATGTCGTCTTCGGCCTGCAGGGCCACATCGAAATGCGCCACGCCTTTCACATAGGTCAGGTTCATGGCCCGCACATCGGCCTGCGCGTTGAAGCCAAAGGTGACAACGCGGCGGTCGGTGATCCGGCCGACCAGCGCCTGCACCTCTGGATTGTCGGTGCAGCAGACCGCCAGACCGTAAAAGGGGATGTTGGATACGAAATCCAGAAACCCCTGACGCAGGTTTTCGATCGTGCCCCAGTGATCCATGTGCTCGGGATCGATGTTGGTCACCACGGCAATCGTCGCAGGCAGGCGGTTGAATGTGCCGTCGCTCTCGTCTGCCTCGACCACCATCCATTCGCCCTGCCCCATCCGGGCATTGGATCCGTAAGCGTGGATGATCCCGCCGTTGATGACCGTGGGGTCAAGCCCGCCTTCGTCCAGCAGGGCCGCCACCATCGTCGTCGTGGTGGTCTTGCCGTGGGTGCCGGCGATGGCCACGTTGGATTTCAGTCGCATCAGTTCCGCCAGCATTTCAGCCCGGCGCACAACCGGCAGACCCCGCGCCCGCGCGGCGTCCAGTTCCGGATTGCCCGCCTTGATCGCAGAGGAAATGACGATGACCTCTGCCCCGTCCAGATTTTCGGCCGCCTGCCCCTCAAATATCCGCGCGCCCAGACCCGCCAGCCGTTCGGTGATCGGCGTGGCCTTCAGATCGGACCCCTGCACGGTATAACCGTGGTTCATCAGCACTTCGGCAATGCCGGACATGCCGATCCCGCCGATGCCCACAAAATGGATCGCGCCCACATCCAGCGGCAATTTCGTCGGTGACATCATCATAGTATTTCCGTCCATCACTGTTCCGGCCCCTCTGTCTGCGGGACGGCAGCCCCATCGCCCGCCAGATCCAGCACCAGCGCCATCAGCCGCGCAGTAGCGTCCGGACGCCCGCAGGACAAGGCCGCCCGCGACATCTGCAGGGCGCCCGCAGGATCGGTCAGGATCGTCTCCATATGTTCCGCCAGAACGGCGGGCGTCAGGCGGCTTTCGGGGATCAGGATCGCTGCCCCCGCGTCCACCATAGCCCGCGCGTTCGCACTTTGATGATCGCCCGCAGCGGCGGCATAGGGGATCAGGATCGCCGGACGCCCGATCACCGTCAGATCCGCAATCGTGCTGGCCCCGGCGCGAGCGATGACGATCTGCGCTTCGGCCAGACGGGTCGGCATGTCATCGAAAAACGTCCGGATATCCGCAGCAATCCCCCGCGCCGCGTAATAGGCGGTCACCCGGTCGACGTCCTCTGGCCGGGCCTGCTGATAGATCCGCAGGTTGCGGCGGACGTGATCGGGCAGCAGGGCGATCCCCGCGGGCACCATGTCCGACAGCACGCGCGCCCCCTGACTGCCGCCCACGACCAGCACCGACATCGGATAATCGCCGGGGGGAATATAGGATGCACCGGCGCGGTCCAGAATGGCCTGCCGCACCGGATTGCCCACATGAATACCCTGTGCGCCCTGCGGCAGCGGTGTGGGCCATGTGCCGCAGGCCACCCCGCTGACGCGCTTGGCAAACAGCGCATTCACCCGCCCCAGCACACCGTTTTGTTCATGGATCATGCGCGGAATACCCAGGGCAGTGGCCGCACTCATCGCGGGGATTGCCGGATATCCGCCAAAGCCCACAACGACCGCCGGTCTGTCGCGCCGCATCGCGGTCACGGCCCCCAGCACGCCGCCCGCAATGCGGACCGGCACCGTCAACCGCGCCAGCACACCGCCTTGGGCAAAGGTGCCGCTTTTCACCTCAACGATCTCGACCGCCTCCGGAAACCCGCCGACATAGCGCGCGCCGCGGGCATCCGTGCTCAGCGTCACCCGCCACCCCTGGGCCAGCATCGCCTCTGCCAGCGCCTGCGCCGGGAACATGTGGCCGCCGGTGCCGCCTGCCGCCATCATCAAAAGCGGTGCCATGCAGGTCCTCGCTTTTTCAGGAAATACTCCGGGGGGTGTCCGCCGCGCGGACGGGGGGCTGGCCCCCCTTCTGATTGCGGATACAGGCCCCGCGCGCCGTAGGTGTCACACAAAACCGTCACCGGCCCATCCGCCGCATCAGGATGTCGCCGATTTCGCCTTGTGGCCGCGACCGGGTCATCGCCAGCAGCATGCCGACCGCAATGCCACCCGCAATCAGGCTGGACCCGCCGTAGCTGACAAAAGGCAGGGTCATGCCCTTGGCGGGCAGCAACCGGACCGCGACCCCCATGTTGATCATCGCCTGCACGCCAAAGGAACAGGCAAGACCGGTGCCCGCCAGCCGGATGAACGGATCGCGTTCCTTCATCAGCCGGATCAGGCTGCGGACCACGATCACACTGTACAGCGCGATGATCGCCAGCACGCAGATCAGGCCATATTCCTCTGCCGCCACGGCAATGATGAAATCCGTATGGGCATCGGGCAGTGACCATTTCACCTGCCCCTCGCCCAGACCGACACCGAAAAACCCGCCCTCGCGGATGGCATTGGTCGCGTATCCCAACTGTGTACGCGGGTCGATGTCCGGGCTTAGAAATCCGTCGATGCGCCGGGCAAAGTGTTCCGACATCGAATAGGCCAAGGTTCCGGTGGCAAACACCGCCCCCGCCAGCCCGACCAGCAGCACCATCGGCGCGCCGGCCACGAAATACATCACACCCCAGACAAACAGCACCAGACAGGCCTGACCGAAATCAGGCTGAAGCGCCAGAAACGCCACGATGACCAGCGTCAGGATAAAGGAATACATCCGCCCGGGCGGTCCGCCCACCGTCAGCCCCGCCGCCATCAGCCAGGCAGACACGACGACGAAACCAGGCTTCAGGAATTCGCTGGGCTGCACGCTGGCAAACCCGAAGGAATACCACCGCACCGCCCCCTTGCCGAAATCCGTGCCGAACACCGGCAACAGGGCAAGGGCCACAAAGGCGGCGCCGAACCCGATGACCGCCAGACGCCGCACCATGACCGGCGACATGAGCGAGACACCGAACATGGCCAGCATCGCCATGGCCCCGAAAAACCCCTGACGGGTCACATAATAAAAGGGATTCAACCCGTTCTTGGCCGCCAGCGGCGGAGAAGACGCAAGGCCCAGCAGCAGGCCGATACCGAACAAGGCAAGGATGCAGCACATCGTCCATTTGTCGATCGTCCGCCACCAGCGCGGCAGGACGGGATCGCCTGTCACGACGCG
>JBBREW010000234.1:0-5049 GCA_038225335.1 Rhodobacterales bacterium | reverse complement strand
CGACCCCGGCAAGACACTCGAAATCCGGATGCAGGCGGTGTCCGACATGAACGAGGACGGCGAGGTGAAGGTGTTCTTTGAACTGAACGGCCAGCCCCGCACGATCCGGGTGCTGAACCGCCTTGCCTCTGCCGACAAGGTCCGCAACCGCAAGGCAGAGGCCGGCAACGCCAACCACATCGGCGCGCCGATGCCGGGCGTGGTGGCCACCGTCGCGGCAACCGCAGGCGCAAAGGTCAAGGCCGGGGATCTGCTGTTGACCATCGAGGCGATGAAGATGGAAACGGGTATCCATGCAGACCGCGACGCCACCATCAAGGCTGTGCTGGTCGGTGCGGGGTCGCAGATCGACGCAAAGGATCTGCTGATCGAACTGGACTAGGAATTTGGCCCCCGCGGGGGCCAAGCGCGCCGCGCGGGAGTATTTGGAAAAAAGCGAGGCTGCCATGGTGGGCACACAGGCCGGTCGCACAGGGACTAGCGGTGATGCGGTAAAATCCGACGGATCCGCATCATTTCCCCTTGCAGCCGCAGCGCAGTCTTTATACATCGTGCAACACCGACGGACGCGGGCGTAGCTCAGGGGTAGAGCATAACCTTGCCAAGGTTAGGGTCGAGAGTTCGAATCTCTTCGCCCGCTCCAGTCGGTATTCGGACAGGGTCGCCTTTGTGGCGGCCCTTTCGCGTTCCGGGCGGCGGTCTGGTGGATGGGCAGGAACCTGCACCAATGGCGGGACGCGGTGCGTTTGTCCCTTGCACAGCCCGCCGCCTGTTTGTAGATCAGCCCCACCGACGGACGCGGGCGTAGCTCAGGGGTAGAGCATAACCTTGCCAAGGTTAGGGTCGAGAGTTCGAATCTCTTCGCCCGCTCCAGTCGGTCTTCGGACAGGGTCGCCTTTGTGGCGGCCCTTTCGCGTTTCGGATGCGGGTTCTAGAAGACCTTGAACGTCAGTGTGGTCAGCGTGCGTTCGATGCCGGGGATTCCCGCCACGCTTTCATTGATGAAGTGGCCGATGTCGCGGTCGGTCGGGACGTAGCATTTCATCAGCAGATCGAAATCGCCGCTGGTCGAATAAAGCTCGGAATGGATTTCCCGCAGCGCGATGGCGTCCGCCACCTCATAGGTCGTGCCGGGTTTGCAGCGGATCTGAACAAAAACACAGGTCGTCATGGCGGGCCTTTCGGGCAAAGGGGTTGCAGTGAACCTGCACCACCCTTGGCTGCGGCGCAATCGGTGCCTTGGCGCAGCCGTCCCCCTTGCCTATAAGGCGCGTGACACCCAGCCGGAGAGATGCCCATGCGGACCGCCACGATCACCCGCCAGACCGCAGAGACGCAGATCAGCGTGACCCTGACCCTTGACGGGACCGGGGTTTCGGACAATCGCACCGGGATCGGGTTCTTTGATCACATGCTGGACCAGTTGGCACGCCACGCGCTGATCGACATGACCGTCACCGCGACGGGCGATCTGCATATCGACGACCACCACACGGTCGAGGATACGGGCATCGCCATCGGTCAGGCCTTGGTGCAGGCACTAGGCGACAAGCGCGGCATCCGCCGCTATGCCTCCTGCCATCTGGCGATGGATGATGCACAGGTGCGCTGTGCGCTGGACTTGTCCGGGCGGCCGTGGCTGATCTGCAATCTGGACCTGCCTTTTGGCAAGATCGGGCCAAGTTTCGATACCGAACTGGTGCGGGAATTCTTTCAGGCCCTGTCCACCCATGGCGGGATCACCCTGCATCTGGACCGGCTGCACGGGTTCAATGCCCACCACATCACAGAGGCCGCGTTCAAATCCGTGGCCCGCGCCCTGCGCGATGCGGTGGCGGTCGATCCGCGCGTGGCCGACGCCGTGCCATCGACGAAGGGCAGCCTGTGACCACGGTTCTGGTCGATTACGACAGCGGCAATCTGCATTCGGCGCAAAAGGCGTTCGAGCTGATGGCCCGCGAGACCGGATCGGGACCCGTTATCGTCACCGATGATGCCGATGTCGTGGCCCGCGCCGACCGGATCGTGCTGCCCGGTGACGGCGCGTTTCCCCATTGCCGGGACAACCTGTTCGGGCGGCACGATCTGGCGCAGGCGATCATCGCGGCGGTGACCGGGCGCGGCGTGCCGTTTCTGGGGATTTGCGTCGGCATGCAAATGCTGGCCACGACCGGGCATGAACACGCGCAGACCGCCGGATTTGGCTGGATTCCCGGTGATATCACGCGGATCACGCCCAGCGACCCCGCCTTGAAAATCCCGCATATGGGGTGGAACGATCTGGTCATCGACCGGCCGCATCCTGTGCTGGCAGGACTGCAGAGCGGCGATCATGCCTATTTCGTCCATTCCTATGCCATGCAGGTGGCGGACCCGGCGCATCTGCTGGCCCATGTCGATTACGCGGGCGACATCACGGCGATCGTAGGGCGCGACACCATCGTCGGCACCCAGTTCCATCCGGAAAAAAGTCAGGCTGCGGGTTTGCGCCTGATCGGCAATTTTCTGCAATGGCGCCCCTGAGGGGCCGCCCTGCCCGGCCCGCAATGGGCTGTCTCTGATCGGGGTGCACTGACATGACGCTGGATTATAAGGCCATTCTGGATGAAATCGGCGCCGCTATGGCGCTGGAAACCGACAGGGGCAAGGTGGCCTCCTATATCCCCGAACTGGCGGATGTGGACCCGGCCCGTTTTGGCATTGCCATTGCCTTTGCGGATGGCCGTGTCTTTTGCACCGGTGACGCCGAGACGCCCTTTTCCATCCAAAGCATCTCGAAGGTCTTTACCCTTGCACTGGCGCTTGGCCGGGTCGGCGACGGGTTCTGGGCCCGCGTCGGGCGCGAATCGTCCGGGCAGGCGTTCAATTCGATCCTGCAGCTGGAAAAGGAAAAGGGCATACCGCGCAATCCCTTTATCAATGCAGGTGCCATCGCCACGACGGATGCAGCCCTCGCGGGCCATGCCCCGCGTGCGTTTCTGGCCGAACTGTTGCTGTTCATCCGGGCGGCAGCCGATGACGATTCGATTTTCATCAACGAAAAGGTCGCCCGGTCGGAACAACGCACCGGTGATCTGAACCGGGCGCTGGCCTTTTTCATGGCCGCCCACGGCAATATGGATAACCCGGTCGAGATGACCTTGGGTGCCTATTTCCACCAATGCGCCGTAGAGATGTCCTGCGTGCAACTGGCGCGGTCCGCCTTGATCCTGTCGGGCTGCCCCGGCGTGCCCCGGCTGGTATCGGACGCCCACGGACGCCGGATCAACGCCATGATGATGACCTGCGGCCATTATGACGCATCGGGCGATTTTGCCTATAACGTTGGTTTGCCTGCCAAAAGTGGCGTGGGCGGCGGGATCATGGCTGTGGTCCCCGGCAAGGCGGGCATCGCGGTCTGGTCGCCGGGTCTGAACAATCAGGGCAATTCGAAACTGGGGACAGAGGCGATGACCCTGCTCGCGCGGGCGACGGGCTGGTCCGTCTTTGGCTGACACACCCAAGGGAGCGCCAGTGGCGGGTTTCTGCCGATGTTTTTCAGCATTGTTTACGAATGACGACGCAGCAGGCTAAGCCGTTGGCAGAATAAACCATGACAAGGCTGGAACAAATGCGGCAGTTGCTTCGCGGGACGATTGTGATGATCTCTTTCATGGGGGTCACCGCATGCGTCACGCCAGCCGCAACGCCGCCCGATGCCCTGTCCTTTGCCGCCGCAGCGCCCGCGCGGGTGACAGGCGCACCGCTGCACGCGAATGAGACACCGGAACTGCGCGCCCTGATCCAGAAGTATGCGGCGATTTACGACATCCCCGAAAGCCTGCTGCACCGGGTCATCATCCGTGAAAGCACCCACAGACCCGGCGCGCGCAATGGTCCCTATTATGGCCTGATGCAGATTCTGCCCGCCACGGCCCGCACCATGGGGTTCAGCGGCAATGACAGCGCGCTGCTGGATGCGGAAACCAACCTGAAATATGCGGGCAAATACCTGCTCGGGGCGTGGATGCTGTCCAACGGGTCCGAATCCACCGCCGTCAAATGGTATAGCCAAGGGTACTACTACGAGGCGAAGAACCGCGGCATGCTGGTCCAGACGGGCTTGCGCAAGGCCTGAGCCTCTCAGCCCAAAAGCCAGTAGAATGCGCCGCCTGCGATCCCCCGCAGGCGGCTTTTTTCATCAGTTGACGCGGGCCCAGTTCTGGCTGGCGCAAAGCAACCCACCGGCCACACAGCCTTGCAGGCGCAGGGCGCTGCCGCTGACCTGCATCTTGCCGACATATGTCTTGCCATTGGACGGGCGAAACACCTGCCCGGCATAAGTGCCGTCGCCCGCCGGCACCATGTTGATCACGATCTGGCGGCCGATGTTGGGCGACTGGGACGGGTTACCGTCGGCAGTATAGGTCTGGCGGATGGTGCCACAGACGGCTGCGCCGCAAGGCGTCATATCCACATAGGCGAACGATCCATCGTCCACCTCTGTCTGCCATGTGCCAAGGGCGGCATCCTGCGCAAAGGCAGCGGTGGCAAAGGTTGTGGCCAGCATGGCGGCAACAAGGTGCTTGAGTGGCAGGCGTATCATCGGTTGGGTCTCCTCCCCGGAAATTGCGTCGCCTACCATGGCGATGGGCCGCAGATTCGATCAAGCCTGACGTTGGGTCGGTTGCCTTTCCCGCCGACATTGCGCAAAAGCCTCCTGATCCAGCGAAAGGCAGCCCCATGATCCTTTATCCCGCCATCGACCTGAAAGACAGGCAGGCCGTGCGGCTTGTGCATGGTGAAATGGATCAGGCGACCGTGTTCAACGACGATCCCGCCGCGCAGGCACAAAGTTTCGTCGATGCGGGCTGTGCCTGGCTGCATCTGGTGGACCTGAACGGGGCCTTTGCGGGCAATCCCGTGAATGCCGCCCCGGTCGAGGCGATCTTGAAACAGTGCCGGGTGCCCGTGCAACTGGGTGGCGGTATCCGCGACATGGCGACCATCGCCCGCTGGCTTGACCTTGGTCTGGCGCGGGTGATCCTTGGCACCGTCGCCGTGGAAAAC
>JBBREW010000233.1:0-5051 GCA_038225335.1 Rhodobacterales bacterium | reverse complement strand
CCCGCTGCAATTTGCGTTTGCCAGCCGGGATGCGGATACGCCGAAACTGGTGGCGCGGGCCTTGGATCTGGGGCGCGCGCAACTGGCCTTTCAACCGATTGTCGTGGCCACCGATCTGCGCAAGGTCGCCTTTTACGAAGGGTTGATCCGCCTGCTTGATGATGCCGGGCGGGTCATTCCGGCCGCCGATTTCATGCCGCAGGTGGCGGATACGGAAATCGGACGCCGAATCGACGTGCTGACGCTGGAACTGGCCTTGCGGATGCTGCGCCTGCATCAGGGGATGCGCCTGTCAGTGAACGTATCCGCCCGGTCGCTGGGCGACTGGCGCTGGCGGCAAACGCTGGAAGCGGGGTTGGCGGAACGCGGCGCCCTTGGCGATCGCCTGATTTTCGAGATCAGCGAAACCTCTGCCATGATGCTGCACGAGGTTGTGGTGCGGTTCATGGAAGATATGCAGCCCCGTGGCGTCGCCTTTGCACTGGATGGATTCGGGGGTGGCATGACGGCCTTTCGCCATCTGAAAACGTTCTTTTTTGACATGGTGAAAATCGACAAGACCTTCGTCAAAGGGATCGCTGACGACCCGGACAATCAGGTTCTGGTCGAGGCGCTGGTGACCGTGGCCCATCAATTTGAAATGTTCGCCATCGTCGAAGGTGTCGAAACCGCAAGGGATGCCGCGTGGTTGCAGGGCATTCGTGCGGATTGCCTGCAGGGCTATCATATCGGCGCGCCGAAGTTTGATATTGACTAGGTGGTTGCCGTTGCCCTTGGCCGATGCAGGGCCTAGTGTCTGGCCCAACAGGTCACTGGCCGGTCATGTCACGGTTGGTGTGCCACCTGAAATCGCAAGAAAGGGTTACCATGACCAATGTCGTGATTGCATCTGCTGGGCGCACCGCTGTCGGCAGTTTTCTGGGGTCGTTCGCCACGACGCCGGCCCATGATCTGGGGGCTGCCATGCTGCGCGACATCGTCGCCCGTGCCGGCATCGACCCGTCAGAGGTCAGCGAGACAATTCTGGGTCAGGTCCTGACAGCGGCACAGGGGCAGAACCCGGCGCGGCAAGCACATGTGAATGCCGGATTGCCGCTGGAATCGGCGGCGTGGTCCATCAATCAGGTCTGCGGGTCGGGCCTGCGGGCGGTTGCGATCGCTGCACAGCACATCCAGCTGGGCGATGCGACCATCGTGGCGGCGGGCGGGCAGGAAAACATGTCGATGTCGCCCCACGCCGCCAATCTGCGGCAAGGCACGAAGATGGGCGATGTGACCTATACCGACACCATGATCAAGGATGGCCTGTGGGACGCATTCAACGGCTACCACATGGGGCAGACCGCTGAAAACGTGGCAGACAAATACCAGATCAGCCGCGACATGCAGGACGAATTCGCGGTCGCATCCCAGAACAAGGCCGAAGCCGCGCAAAAGGCCGGCAAGTTCAAGGAGGAGATCATTCCCTTCACCATCACGACCCGCAAGGGTGATACCGTGGTGGACAGCGATGAATACATCCGCCACGGCGCGTCGATGGACGCGATGCAGAAACTGCGCCCGGCCTTTGCCAAGGATGGGTCCGTCACAGCGGCCAATGCCTCTGGTCTGAACGACGGCGCGGCCGGGTGTATCCTGATGACCGCGGACGAGGCGGAACGGCGCGGGATCGAACCTCTGGCGCGGATCGTGTCTTATGCGACCGCCGGGCTTGACCCGAAAATCATGGGTGTCGGGCCGATCTTTGCATCGCGCAAGGCGCTAGAAAAGGCAGGTTGGGCCGCCGCTGATCTGGAACTGGTCGAAGCGAACGAGGCGTTCGCAGCACAGGCCTGCGCTGTGAACAAGGAAATGGGCTGGGACCCGGCCATCGTGAACGTGAACGGTGGGGCCATCGCCATCGGCCATCCGATTGGCGCATCCGGTGCGCGCGTGCTGAACACACTGTTATTCGAAATGAAACGTCGCGGCGTGAAAAAGGGACTGGCAACCCTGTGTATCGGTGGTGGCATGGGTGTCGCCATGTGTGTCGAACGCCCCTGAACCATGCTGCAACCGCAGCGACAGAATACAACACGTCAAAAGGCCGCCAGTGGGACACCGCTGGCGGCCTTTTGCATGTAAACCGCCCGGTAATTGCGGTTAATTCCGTTTGATCCGGTGCGATCCGGCAATGAGCGGTGGACGCAACATTCTTGTGCGTTAGAAAAGGGATAGGAGACTGTCAGGGAGGACAAGAAGATGAATCGCGTAGCATTGGTGACGGGCGGAACGCGGGGGATTGGTGCGGCGATTGCCAAGGCCCTGCAGGCGGCAGGATACCGGGTTGCAGCAACCTATGCGGGCAATGACGACAAGGCCAAAGCCTTTTCCGATGCCACGGGGATCAAGACCTACAAGTGGGACGTGGGCAGCTATGACGCCTGCAAGTCCGGGATTGCAGGCATCGAAGCCGACCTTGGCCCGATCGAGGTCCTGGTGAACAACGCGGGCATCACTCGCGACGCACCGTTTCACAAGATGACGCCGGACCAGTGGAACGAGGTGATCGGCACCAACTTGACCGGCGTTTTCAACATGACCCATCCGGTCTGGCCGGGCATGCGTGACCGCAAATTCGGGCGGATCATCACGATCAGTTCGATCAACGGACAAAAAGGCCAGTTTGCACAGGCGAATTATTCCGCAGCCAAGGCCGGTGACATCGGTTTCACCAAGGCGCTGGCCCAGGAAGGTGCGCGCGCCGGGATCACCGTGAACGTCATTTGCCCCGGATATATCAATACCGACATGATGGCGACGATTCCGGAAAAGGTCATGGATCAGATTGTCGGCAACATTCCGGTGGGTCGTCTGGGCGAACCCGAAGACATCGCGCGCGCGGTCGTCTTTCTGGCGTCTGACGATGCAGCCTTCATCACAGGTGCGACGCTGACCGCCAACGGGGGGCAATACATGGCCTGACCGACCCAATCGGTTGCAATGCGGCGCAGGCTGGGGGAATCATCCCGGCCTGCGTTCTTTTCTGGAAAGAACGTGATGACCCGCCGCACGGCCACTTTGATCGGTTTTCTGGCGGTGCTTTTGTGGTCGTCGCTGGCTGTTCTGACCGTGGCGACAGCCCCGATGCCGCCGTTTCAGGTGACCGCACTGACCTTTGCGATCGGGGCCTGTGTCGGTTTGCTTTGGGGGATCTGGTCGGGAACGCTGGGGCTGTTGCGGTCCGTGCCGCTGCGTGTCTATGTGACGGGCACGGCAGGGTTATTCGGCTACCACGCCCTGTATTTCGCCGCCCTGCGCCTTGCGCCCGCGGCAGAGGCGGGATTGATCGCCTATCTGTGGCCCTTGCTGATCGTGCTGCTGTCAGGTCTGCTGCCCGGCGAACGTGTGCGGCCCGGTCACATTGCCGGGGCCATGCTGGGGTTCTGCGGTGCGGCATGGATCATTCTGGACGGGGCAGGCACACGTGGCACGGCAGCGGTGTCTGGATATCTGCTGGCCCTGACCTGTGCGGCGGTCTGGGCAGGCTATTCGGTCGTGTCGCGCAGTTTCGGCACTATCCCGACGGTCAGCGTCACGGTATTCTGTGCTGCCACCGCAGTTCTGGCCGCGATCGTTCATCTGTCGGTCGAGGTGGCGTTCTGGCCTGAATGGCACGGTTGGCTGGCCGTGATCGGTCTGGGGTTGGGTCCTGTGGGACTGGCGTTCTTTGTCTGGGATATCGGCGTCAAACGCGGTGACATCCAATTGCTAGGCACTGCGTCCTATGCAGCCCCGGTGTTGTCCACCGGGGCGTTGGTGCTGGTGGGTCTGTCGCCGGCCACATGGTCCATCGGCGGGGCAACAGTCCTGATTGTTGGTGGGGCAGCACTGACCGCAAGGGCCAGCGCCCATGAAAAACGCAGGACGCGGATCAGTGCGTCGCCAGACGCCCGATCTCTTCCTTGATCATCAGCTTTTGTTTTTTCAGGCGCGCGATCTCCAGATCATCCGTCGCCGGGCCGCGCTGAAGCGCTTCAACCGATTCGGAGAGTGTCTGATGTTTTTTCTTCAGCTCTTCGATGTGCGAACTCAAGCTCATGGTCGGCTCCTTTTGCTGTCATCTAACATTTACAATGCAACACAGTCCGTCCCGTTTGTCACGGGTTTTGGCCGCGGTGCCCTGTTGCACCGACCTTTTCACGCAATTATTGCCAATAAGTGAACGTAAGATGCGCAATTTTCCGCCATTGTCGAAACATGACACACGCCCCGTCGAAACATTGCCGCCTTAGGTGCTGGTGTCGATTTCGGCGTCGCGCATGACGGCCCTTGCCATGAACAGGTCGCGGTCGGCGACCATTACGCGGCGCGGCAATATGCCAAGGCTGCCGTCAAGGATGCTCATATTTACGTCAAACTGAAAGCAGGCTATATCCTCGGCGTCCAGAAGGGCAGTGGCAAGGGCGATGACCGTAGGGTCGTTGGTGCGCAACAGTTCTTTCATTGGCACAAACTAGGCTGCATTGGCGGCCATGTCCATTCAACCGCGAAAGTCCCGCCATGAGCCTTGATCTTGCTGCCACCAAACCGCACGAACACCTGGCCGCGGCGCTGTCGGACGATCTGACGGCGGTCAATGCGATGATCACGGCCCGCATGGCATCCGAACACGCACCCCGCATCCCCGAAGTGACGGCGCATCTGGTCGGTGCGGGCGGCAAGCGGTTGCGCCCCATGCTGACCTTGGCTGCGGCGCGGCTGTGCGGTTACGATGGCCCGTTTCATATCCATCTGGCCGCCACCGTCGAATTCATCCACACCGCGACCTTGCTGCATGACGACGTGGTCGATGAAAGCGATAAGCGGCGCGGACGACCGACCGCCAACCTGTTGTGGGACAACACCTCTTCGGTTCTGGTGGGCGATTACCTTTTTGCCCGCAGTTTTCAGTTGATGGTCGAAACCGGCAACCTGCGCGTTCTTGATATCCTTGCCAATGCCGCCGCCACCATCGCCGAAGGCGAGGTGCTGCAACTGACCGCGGCGCGCAACATCGCCACAACCGAAGA
>JBBREW010000232.1:0-5053 GCA_038225335.1 Rhodobacterales bacterium | reverse complement strand
CTTGACCCCCTTGGCCGGGGCCGCCCGGCTGAAAGCGCATGATCGCGCACTGCCCCCGCCCATGCCGGGCCTGATCATCGCAGCCCCCGCGTCGGGCAGCGGCAAGACGACAGTGACCCTTGGCCTGCTGCGCGCCCTGTCACGGTCCGGTATCGCGGTGCGCGGTGCCAAATCCGGCCCCGATTACATTGACCCCGCGTTTCATGCGGCAGCGACCGGGCAGGCCTGTCTGAACCTTGACGCATGGGCGATGACGCCCGATGCCCTGCGCGACCGGGCTGCCGGTACCGATCTGCTGATCATCGAAGGCGCGATGGGTCTGTTTGATGGTGCCCCACCCGACGGGCGCGGGGCCACGGCAGACCTTGCGCGACTGTTCGCCTTGCCTGTCGTGCTGGTCGTCGATGCGGCCCGCATGGGGCAATCCATTGCCGCGCTGGTCGGCGGTTTCGCAGGGCATGACCCCGATGTGCGCATCGCCGGCCTGATCCTGAACAACGTGGGATCAGACCGCCACGCCCGCATGCTGCACAGTGCCCTTGACCCGCTGGGCCTGACGATCCTTGGCACCTTGCCCCGCACGCCAGATGTCGCCAGACCGCAGCGTCATCTGGGCCTTGTGCAGGCGGCAGAAGACCCGGACCTGCCGGCCTTCCTTGACCGGGCTGCCGACTGGGTCTGTGCCGGTTGTGATCTGGCCGCGATCGCCGCTTTGGCATGCCCTTTGCCGCAGGCGGATGCACCACCACGCCATACCCCGACGCCTCATCCACCGGCGCAGCGGATCGCCGTGGCGCAGGACGCCGCGTTCACGTTCCTTTATCCCCACCATCTGCGCGACTGGCGTGCTGCGGGGGCAGAGGTATGCTTTTTCTCGCCTCTCGCGGATGAGGCCGTGCCTGCGGCTGATCTGATCCTGTTGCCGGGGGGATACCCCGAACTGCATGCCGGTCGCATCTCTGCCGCCCGGACATTCATGAAAAGCCTGAGGATTGCCGCGCAATCAATTAATGTTTATGCAGAATGTGGCGGTTACATGGTGCTGGGACGCGGTATCGTCACGGCCGACGGGCAGCGCCATGACATGGCAGGCCTGCTTGATCTGGAAACCTCTTTTGCCACACGCCGTTTGCATCTGGGATACCGGCATTTGCGGGCGCAGACCGGACCTTTTGCCGGGGGCTGGACAGGGCACGAGTTTCATTACGCCACGACCCTGCGCGCTGTTGGCACCCCTTTGTTCACCGCAACCGACGCCGAAGGCACGGCACTGCCGCCCATGGGGTTGCGGGCGGGGCGGGTTGCGGGGTCTTTCGCCCATATCATCGACCGTGCATAACAGCGCCAAAGACCATCCCGCGCGCCACTGAAAGGCATATCCCATGATCGACGATCGCCGCGCCCGCCGCAATGTGGCGGTGCTGGTTGCCGCACAGGCGATCCTTGGTGCTCAGATACCGATGATCTTCGTGATCGGCGGGCTGGCGGGGGCGATGTTGTCGCCGAACATCTGCCTTGCCACCTTGCCGATCAGCGTCATCGTGTTCAGTTCGATGACGACAGCGCCGTGGATATCGCCGTTGATGCAGCATCGCGGGCGCAGGTTCGGTTTCGTCCTTGGTGCGGTCGCGGGGGCCGTCGGCGCGCTGATCGCGACCTATGGCCTTTATAGCGGGTCGTTCCTGTGGCTGCTGGTGGGGTCGTATTTCACCGGCATCTACATGTCGGCGCAGGGGTTCTACCGGTTTGCCGCCGCCGATACCGCCTCTGACAGCTTCAAGCCAAAGGCGATTTCCTATGTGCTGGCGGGGGGGCTTTTGTCGGCCCTGATCGGGCCGCAGTTGAACAAGGTGGTGCAGGACGCCTGGGTCGTGCCGTTTCTGGGGTCCTATCTTGCGGTCGTGGCGTTGAATGTGGTGGGCATGACCGTCTTTCTGGGCCTTGATCTGCCGAAAGGCACCCGTGGGACGCAGCAGACAGCCCCGCTTGTGCCACCGCGCAACCGCCGCACCCTGCTGCGCGATCCGGTGATCGCCGTGGCGATCATTTGCGCGATGGTGTCCTATGCGCTGATGAATGTCGTCATGACCTCGACCCCGCTCGCGGTTGTCGGCTGCGGTTTCACGACCGGCAATGCGAGCGATATCGTGTCCGCCCATGTGATCGCGATGTATCTGCCCAGCTTTTTCACTGGGCATCTGATTGCCCGGTTTGGCGTGACGCGGATCGTGGGCGCGGGGCTGGCCATTCTGGGGCTGGCCGGGGCTGTCGCCCTGTCCGGTGTCACCCTGCCGCACTTTTACGCGGCCTTGATCCTGCTGGGCGTGGGCTGGAATTTCGGCTTTATCGGGGCCACGACGATGCTCGCCTCTGCCCATGCGCCCTCCGAACGCGGCGTCATCCAGGGGCTGAACGACAGCATCGTGTTCGGGATGGTGACCATCGCATCGCTCGCCTCTGGCGGGTTGATGAACTGCGTGGGCGGTGATGCGGTGGCGGGGTGGAACATGGTCAATATCGCCATGGCCCCTATCCTGCTGCTGGCAGCGGCGGCGCTGATCTGGCTGGTGGTGACGGGCCGCCGTCAGACGCGGCAGGCAGGCGTCTAGACCCACCAGCCAAATGTCGCGGCACGCATCAGACGCAGACGGTCCGCCACGGGCGCCGCGTCCGTCAGCCCGGCCGCCACCCGGCGCGGATCGCGCACAACCGCCTGCAAGGTCGCCCGCGCCTGCCAGCCCGTCAGAAGTGCCGCCCCCGCGTCCCCCCCAACGTCGCGGCGACGGCGGCGGGCCGCATCCAGCCGCGCAAGGGCCGCAACGGCCAGATCGCGCACGCCACCCGGCGTGCCGTCCACCAGCGGCCTGCGCCCTGCCTGTTCCAGTGCAGGCACCGCGCGCAGGAATGCAGCCACCCCCGCCCCATAGGCAAAATCCGCGACAACAGCATCGTCCATCGGTCCCAGCAACCGGGCCGCAGTGCCCATCAGACCCCCGGCAGTGCCTGCGATATAGCGATCAAAATGCGCCTGATCGGCAAAACTGTCGGTATAGATGTCCCAGCGCCGCACGTCGATCAACTGGTCCAGATCGGCTGCGGCCCGTTGATCCAGCACGCGGGTCAATGCATCCGACACCGGATGCGCCCGCACCGCACCCCCCGCACCGATGTCAGCCAGCACATCGCGCCACCATTGCAACCGCATCTCTGCGATCATCGGCTCTTTCGTGACCCAAGGGGCGCGGGCCACTTCCAGATTGAAGGCATACAGCGGGAACAGCACCCGGCGCGTGGCCACCGGGGCGGCCATGGTGGCGCGAAACCGCACCGGATCGCCCCGTTCCACCAGTGCGGCGCAGGCCTCAACGCTCATCTGTCCTCGCTTTTTTCCAAATACTCACTGTCCCGCCGCTGCACCATCGCGCACCAGTTTCCAGTTGATCGCATCCAGCAAGGCCTCGAACGAGGCATCGACGATATTGGCGGATACACCGACCGTAGACCATGTCCGTCCCTGCGCATCTGCGCTGTCGATGATGACGCGGGTCACAGCCTCTGTGCCGCCATCGGTGATGCGGACCTTGAAATCGACCAGCCGCATGTCGTCGATCAGGGCTTGATAGGGTCCCAGGTCCTTGGCGAGCGCACGGCTCAGCGCGTTCACAGGACCCCGGTCGGACCCGTCCGGCCCGATGGATTCGGACACATTCAGCACCTTTTGACCGCCGATCTTCACCACGACGACGGCCTCTGACAGGCTGACCATGCGGCCTTTCTTGTTGCGTCGCCGTTCGACCGTCACGCGGTAGCGTTTCACCTCGAAGAATTCTGGCATCCGGCCCAAGGCGCGGCGGGCCAGCAACTCGAAACTGGCCTGCGCCGTGTCATAGGAATAACCGCGGGCTTCCATGTCCTTGATCCGGTCAAGGATGCCGGGCAAGGCCGGGTCATCGCGCGTGACCTCCAGCCCGGCCTGCGCCAGTCGTTCGCGCAAATTCGATTGTCCGGCCTGATTGGACATCGGCACGATCCGGGCGTTGCCGACCAGTGCGGGGTCGATGTGTTCATAGGTCGCGGGGTCCTTGGCGATGGCGCTGGCATGCAGACCCGCCTTGTGTGCAAAGGCAGACCCGCCGACATAGGCGGCCTGTTTCGCTGGCACCCGGTTCAGGATATCATCAAGCACGCGGCTGGCGGTTTTCAGTCCGGCAAGGGCCTCTGGCGTGACCCCCGTGTCGAACCGGCTGGCAAAGGGTTCCTTCAGCAGCAGGGTCGGAATCAGCGTGGTCAGATTGGCATTGCCGCAGCGTTCGCCAAGGCCGTTCAGCGTGCCCTGCACCTGCCGCACCCCGGCCAGCACGGCAGCCAGCGAATTGGCCACGGCGTGTTCCGTGTCATTGTGGGTGTGGATACCCAGTCGGTCGCCGGGGATGCCCGATGCAACCACCTCTGCCACCACGCGGCCCACATCAGCAGGCAGGCTGCCACCGTTCGTGTCACACAGCACGATCCAGCGCGCACCCGCCGCATGGGCCGCGTGAACGGCCTCCAGCGCATAGGCCGGATCGGCGGCATAGCCGTCAAAGAAGTGTTCCGCGTCAAACAGCGCCTCGCGGCCCTGCGCCACGACATGGGCGATGGATGCACTGATATTGGCGGTGTTTTCGGCATTGCTGATGCCAAGAGCGGTTGCCACGTGGAACGAATGGCTTTTACCGACCAGACAGACAGCAGGCGTGCCCGCGTTCAGCACCGCCGCAAGCACATCGTCATTGTCCGCCGACCGGCCCGCCCGTTTTGTCATGCCAAAGGCTGCAAGTGTCGGGCGCATGGGGCCTACTTTTTCGAAGTATTCGGAATCGGTCGGATTGGCCCCCGGCCAGCCGCCTTCGATGTAATCGACGCCCAGCCGGTCCAGAACAGCGGTGATCCGCAGCTTTTCCGTTGTCGAAAACTGCACCCCCTGGGTCTGCTGCCCGTCACGCAGGGTCGTGTCATACAGATACAGGCGCTCGCGGGTCATGCGTCACCTTCCAGTGCGGCGGCGTCAAAG
>JBBREW010000231.1:0-5058 GCA_038225335.1 Rhodobacterales bacterium | reverse complement strand
TATGCGATCTATCAGGTTCTGACCTCGCGCACATCGACGGGGGGCAAGGTTGTCTGGACCCTGGCCATCCTGATCCTGCCGATCCTTGGGTTCATTGCATGGCTGATCGCCGGACCGCGCGGCAAACCCGTCCGCACATGACGCAGGCGCACTAGCCCCCGATATTGCCAAGGATCGCCCAGCGTTGCAGCAGTTCCTGCTGCAAACGGCGCGCGCGGCCGTTGAACGGCGCGACACCGGCAGGCTGTTCGTCCAGTGACAATTTCGACGTGGCCCGTGCCACCGGATCATGGGCAAAGAACGCAAAGCTCAGCGGGCGGCCATTGGCCGTTTCCACATAGCCCGACAAGGCCGACACGAAATTCAGGGTGCCTGTCTTGGCCCTGACAGAGGCCGGGAAGTCGGGAATGGGTGTGCGCGCCTGATCCGTCATCGCAATCGCCCGCATAATCGGCTGAAGCAGCGGTCGCACCCCTTCTGCATTCAGGATCCTGACCATATCGCCAGCCGAAATCAGGTTTTCGTCGTTCAGGCCCGAATGATCTGCCAGCCGCAGCCGCGCACCTGTGCGCGCTGTGATCCATTGCGCCATTGCGGCGGCTGACGCATCCATGGCCACAGGTGCATCCTGTTCTGCCGTGGCTGTCATCCCGGTCAGTTCCGCCGTCAGGTTCGTGGAATACAGCATCATCCCGCGCAACACCTCTGACAAAGGCGCAGACTCGTGGCGAGCCAGCACCGTGCCGTCAGGTGCATTGATCAGGGTCGCGACCGGTGGCAATGTGATCCCGGCATCCCGCGCCAGCGTGCGGAACACATCACCCGCATAAAGCGACGGGAACCGGACCGGCAACCACCGCGACCCCGCTTGGCCAAGGGCCGCACGCGACACCGTCCATGTGTCCACGTCGGGTTCTTCGGCATAGGTGTAGACCGGTGTGCTGCGGTCCACGACCTCCATCCGGGCCGTGGTCACGACGGGGCGCAACGTCTCTGTCCGCGCATCCAGCCGCACGGTATAATCGGCACCGCTGCGTGCCCATTCGAAAAACACGCGGTTGTAATTCAGGTTCAGCCCGCCCAGCGACGGGTTGTAATCCAGCTGATCCAATTGGCGGGGTTCAATCTTCTTCAACCCCGGCAAGGCATCGCCCCAGACCTGAAACGCACCGCTGACGCCTGTCACACCCGCGGCGACAAGCTGCGCCACAAGGTCCGCCAGATCGTCGGTATCAAGCCCCGGATCGCCGCCGCCCGCCAGCACCAGATCGCCCTGCACAATCCCGTCGTTCATCGGGCCGGTTGCCATGACGCGGGTCGTGAACCGGTAATCCGGCCCCAAGGTTTCAAGGGCATAAAGGGATGTCAGCGCCTTGGTCACGCTCGCTGGCGGGCGGGCAACATCGGCCTCGACCGCTTCCAGAATGACACCCGTGTCCGCATCGCTGATGACGAACCCGACCTGCCCTTCCAATCCTGCCGCCCGGATCAGTTCCACGGCACTGCGCCGCAGCACCGGGCGCACTTCGCTGACGGGGGGCGGTGTGGACCGCGCCACAAGCCGTGCAACCGGGCGCAGTGTCTGGTCAGGTCCGGCCGCGGCAGCACCGGCAGCAAAAGCGGCAATACCTGTCAACACCGACCGGCGCGTCAGACCAGAGATTGATTTATCTGTCATATGTGGTTCCTTAACCGACGGTCTGCGGTTCTGACAATATGCCGCGCTTCACGGTTGCGCCAACCCGCCGCGTGCCTGCGTCCGGATCAGACTGGACGCCGCATGCGACAACGGCAGGTTCACAAAACACCACGCCGGGGCATCCGCCCGCCCCAAGGACTGCGCCGCCGCAGCGGGTATGCGGGCATGGCGATAGACCTGTGCCGCCTTGCTTAGGGGCGCGGACAGACGGTTCCCCGGCCGCGCCAGCACCCCCACGGGGACGTGATCCATGATCCAGCGCCAGTCCTGCCAGCGGTGCAGTTGCGCCAGATTGTCGGCCCCCATCAGCCAGACGAAGCGCACCTGCGGATAGCGCGATTGCAGGCGTTGCAGTGTCTGTGCGGTAAACCGTGTGTTCCAACGCGCCTCTATGTCGGTGACGGTCACGCGCGGGTGGCGCATGATGCCGCGGGCGGCGGCCATTCGGTCCGTCAGCGGGCCAGGTCCGTGAGATTTGAGCGGATTGCCCGGACTGACCAGCCACCACACCCGGTCCAGCCCGAACCGTCGCAGGGCCGTCTCGGTGATATGGACATGACCTGCGTGGGCCGGATCGAATGACCCCCCCAGCAAACCCACGCTTTGTCCCTTTGACGCGACCGGCCATCCTGACATGATCACCCCCTGCCACATGGGCGCACAAGAAAGCAAAGGCACGAAAAGTAAAGCCCCCGCTGCGGGACGGCCCATAAATGACACCCTGTTAAGCGGACGCTAATGCGGGTGGCGCTATCGTGCAGCTGTCGTCAGCAAAGGGGAACAGGCCCGCAATGCTTCTTTTCGCAATCGCGATCTGTGTGGCTGTGATGCTGTATCAGATCAAAGGCTTTGTGCTGCGGCGGCGGCCTGCGGCGGTGCAGCCGGATTTTGGTGCAATTGCGTCGGCAAACAGCAGCGATGGCATCGTCGTACAGACGCTGGACGGGCGCATTCTCTGGGCAAACCCGGCCTATCTGCGGATCATGCGCCTGACTGCCGACCGCGTCGTGGGCCAGCATCCCCTGTCCTTTTGCATGCCGCCGGACCAACGCCCCGATGCGGCAGCCATCGCCGCCTTTCGGTATGACCCGGACGATCCCGCATGGCAAAGGCTGACCCTTGTGCAAAATCAGCGATCCGACGGCACCCTGTTCTGGAACCAGCTCAGCGCCAGTTTTCACGATATACCCTCTGGCCAGACGCTGGCGGTTCTCAGCTGTCGGGACGTGACAGAAGACGTGGAAAACCAACAGGCATTGCGGCAGTCAACGGCCGATCTGGCGCGCGTGGCGGGCTATGACAGCCTGACCGGGGTCGCGAACCGCGCAACCTTTGCGGCGGCCATCGGTGCTGCCCTGTCGGACCCCAGCCTGACGGGTCGGTTGGGGCTGTTGCAGATCGACATGGATAAATTCAAGCAGATCAATGACCTGCATGGCCATGCGGCAGGCGACGCGGCCTTGCGGCATGTATCGGCGACCCTGACTGCGCATTTGCGCCAGACAGACCTTCTGGCGCGGATGGGGGGGGACGAATTCGTGGCGCTTTGCATCGGTATCTCGGACGAGGCGGAATTGCTGCGGATCGGCCGGGCCTTGTGTCTGGCGGTGCAAGCGCCTTTTGTATGGGATGGTCAGGAAATATCCGTCTCGATCAGCGTGGGTGCCGTCATGACCGATGCCCACGACGCAAGCCCCGATCATCTGCTGCAGAAATCCGATTTCGCGCTGTACGAGGTAAAGCGGCGGGGCCGCGGCGATGTGGCGATCTATGACCGCCACCTGCATACAGAGGCGCAGCGACGGGACCGGTTGTCCCAGCAGTTGCGCCATGCCATCGATCAGAACGCGCTGACATTTTTCTTTCAGCCGACAATTGATCTGATCTCTGGCGAGGTGAGCGGGTTCGAAGCACTGGCGCGGTGGCAACATCCCACGCATGGCCTGATGCACCCTTCCGTGTTTTTGCCGCTGGCGCGGGATATGAACCTGTTGCGGCATGTGGATGGGGCCGCACTGGGTGCCGCTGCCCGGCTGTCAAAGCAGTTGGATGCAAGCGGGTTCGGCAAAATCCGCGTCGGCATCAACGGGTCCCACACGATATTGACCAATACCGATCACCTGGACAGCCTTCCGCATTTCGTGACGCGTTATGGCGTGTCGCCCGACCGAATGGTGATCGAACTTGCGGAACGTGACGTCTTTGGCGACCCGGAGCGTCGCGCAGAGGCGATCACGGCCATGCAGCGGCTGGTGGATCTGGGTTTTCATGTCCTGATCGATTGCTTTGGGTCTGGCTATGCCGGGCTGTTGCATATCGAAGATCTGGGCGTTGCGGGTTTCAAGATCGAAAAGGCGCTGATCCGCCAGTTGGACACTGCCCCCGCCTGCGAACGCATCACCGCCATGCTCATGACCTTCAGCAAGGAAAAGGCGATCTATTGTGTCGCCTCCGGGATCGAAACGGCGGCGCAGGCCCATCTGGTGCGCGGGTTGGGCGGCACGGTTGGTCAGGGCAATTATTTTGCCCGTGCGATGCCGCAGACCGATGTTCTGGAATGGCTGGTCAACCACCGTCTGTCGCGCAGCCAGCAAACGGCAGGCGCGTGACCGATTGCCCCGCAGCCCAGCGACCGATAAGGAAGGACAAATTTCAGAATGTCGGAGAAGTGCAGCCATGGCCAGCTATCAGTATGTCTATTTCATGGACGGCGTGTCCAAAACCTACCCCGGCGGGAAAAAAGTATTTGAAAACATTCGCCTGAACTTTCTGCCCGGCGTCAAGATCGGCGTTGTTGGCGTGAACGGCACCGGTAAGTCAACGCTGATGCGGATCATGGCCGGTCAGGACAAGGAGTTTCAGGGCGAAGCCTGGGCCGCCGAAGGGGCCAAGGTCGGCTATCTGCCGCAGGAACCGGAACTTGATGCCGCTTTGACCGTGCGGGAAAACGTCATGCTGGGCGTCGCACCGAAAAAAGAAATTCTGGACCGGTACAACGAACTGGCGATGAATTATTCCGATGAAACCGCTGACGAAATGGCACGACTTCAGGATGAAATCGACGCGCAGGACCTGTGGGACCTTGATGCGCAGATTGATGTCAGCATGGAAGCCCTGCGCTGCCCGCCCGACGATGCGGACGTGACCAGCCTGTCGGGTGGTGAAAAGCGCCGGGTTGCCCTGTGCAAACTACTGCTGGAAGCACCGGACATGCTGCTTCTTGACGAACCGACGAACCATCTGGACGCCGAAACGATCGCGTGGTTGCAGCAGCATCTGGTCGATTACAAGGGGACGATCCTGATCGTCACCCACGACCGCTATTTCCTTGATGCCATCACGGGTTGGATCCTTGAACT
>JBBREW010000230.1:0-5115 GCA_038225335.1 Rhodobacterales bacterium | reverse complement strand
TTCAACTCCATGCAATACTCTGTTTTGATACAGAAGTTGCACTTCATTTGTGAAGCCACCCGCGTACAGACGCCACGCCGATAATGATGATTATGACAAAATAATCAGATGGCGGGGTGGCGTCCGGCATAGTCGATCAGTCCGATGCCCATCCACAGACCGTCAGCGGATACGTATTGGCTGGGCACCGCATGGCAGATCTCCAGCATCGCCGCCTCGCGCGATACACTCGCCCGCAGCTCGCGCCAGAATCGAAACACGCCGCCGCCTTCGGAAATGTATTCCTTGACGCTGATATCATGAAACGCACAGACCAAACGCGCGTGCCGGCCCAGATTCTCAAAATCGCGCTTCGCCCAGTCATAGGAATGGTCGCCATCGATGAAAACCACGTCATAGGCCGTGCCGCGCAGATCATCGGATGACTTGGGGGTATGCAAGATGATCCCGAGCCTTTCGCGCATCGTCGGGCTCAGCTTCAGCCGGTCCGTGATATCGAGGCAGTGGTAGGCGAAGCGGGGAAACACCGCCTGAAAGAAAGCGGCGGAAAACGCCGTGGTGCCACCGAACGACACGCCGATCTCCATTGCGGAGGTGGGTGTACGGGCTGCAGCGAACAGCTGATAATCGACCAGTTCCGTCGGGATCTGCTGGGGACCCAATAGGTTGTCGTTGCGCCAGTCGGCGTAGTTGTCCAAGCCCTTCCACCAAGTTGTTCCGGCGATGCCGAATGCCTTGAGCCTCGCCAGCAGCAGGCCCCGGTCCAGCCGGGCCGTCCGCCAGCATCTGCGCGATGACGGCATCGGCCTTCACATAGCTGGGTGACAGCGTGGTCACGCGCGCCTTTACCTTGGCGCCGACCTGCCCCTTGAGGCGGTTCAGAATACCTTTGGCCAATGATTCATTCAATTCGCAAACAATTACCACGTTCTATGTAGCGTGCGGATCTGCGGCAATCCCTTTCGTCCGACTGACATGAAGAAACCTTTCCCCGCGCCGGTGGCGATCCTGTGCCACACCCTGTAAATTGACGTTTCCAATCAGGACCTGGACTTGCTAAGCACGGATCAGTTGATGTGGGGGTGACGATGCGGGGACTTGTGGGCCATGGGGCAATGCTGGTGATGCTGGCCAGCGGGTTAGCCGCACAGGACAACGGCCCGTCCTACACTCTGTTCGGCACGCCTGGCCTGCTGGAAATGCCCACCGCCGAAAGCGCAAATCCTGACGACATCGCGGCCACCGTCGCGCGGTCGCCTTCAGGGGGCACGCGCACGTCCTTTACCTACCAGATCACGCCGCGTGTTTCAGGCAGTTTTCGCTATGGTAACTTCAACCAGTATAGTCGGCCCAATCTACTGGGCGGCCGCACCACCTATGAAACTTTTGACCGTAGCTTCGACCTGCAATACCGCCTGACCGACGAGAGCGGCTATGCCCCCGCCATCGCCGTGGGCCTGCGCGATTTTCTGGGAACGGGGCGGTTCAGTTCCGAATATGTCGTGGCGTCGAAATCCTTCGGGTCGCAGATCGTCGGCTCCGTGGGGCTGGGCTGGGGCAAGATGGGCCAGCAGAACGAGTTCAAGAACCCGCTGAGCGTCATCGACGACTATTTCACCACCCGTCCCGAATTCATCGACCGCGAATTCGGGACCGGCCCCAATCAGGGCAACGGAGGCACGATTTCCGCCAACCAGTTCTTTCGCGGGCCCGCCGCCGTCTTTGCGGGCGTTGAATACCAATACAGTGACACACTGGGGTTCAAGGCGGAATATTCCTCGATCAACTACCCCGTGCAAACCTTCCGCCCAGCGATCAACTACAATTCGCCGCTGAACTTCGGTGTCTCTTACCGCTACCGCCCCAATATCTAACTGGGTGCCGCGTGGATGTATGGGTCAGAGCTGTCCCTGCGCGGCACTTATATCCTGAACCCAACCGACCGGCCCACGGCCTCTGGCTTTGATAAGGCCCCTGCCCCAGTGCGCGTGCGCACCGACGACCAGCGCGCCGCCGCGACGTGGAACCGCAGCGCGCAGCCTGAACCGGCCGTCCGCAATGGTCTGACCGACCTGTTGGCCGGCGAGGGGATAGAGCTGATCGGGCTCGAGATCACCGATCGTGTCGCGCGCCTGCGTTATCAGAATACCCGTTTCCGGAGCGAGGCGCAGGCCATGGGCCGCGCCGCCCGGATGATGACGCAGGTTATTCCGCCCTCGGTCCAGACCTTCGTGATGGAACCGGTGCAGAACGGCCTGCCCCTGTCCGCCGTCACCCTGCCGCGCACCGGCATCGAAGCCTACGAGAACCGCGTGGGCGGCAGCGACGCCCTTTTGCAGACCACCGGTTTCAGCGCCGCGGGACGCGCCGCAGGGCTGGTCACGCAACCCGATCCCGACCCTGCGTTCCAATGGGGCATCGCGCCCTATTTCAGCCTGATCCTGTTCAACAAGAATGAGCCGCTGGATTTCGACACCGGGCTGGCACTCGATCTGGAATACAGCGTCAACCGCAACTTGAAACTGGCGGGCCGCGTGCAGCAGACCGCCCTTGGCCCCCAAGCGCCGCTGGATTTCTTCGACAACCCCAACGACTATGTCAACGTGCGCACGGATACCGCCTATTTCGGCCGGTCGGGTACGCCGACGCTGGAATACCTGGCCGCCACCTATACCACCCGGCTGACTCCCGACGTCTATGGCCGCGTCACCGCCGGTTATCTGGAACGGATGTATGGTGGTGTGTCGACGGAACTGCTGTGGAAACCTGTCACCAGAAAACTCGCCGTCGGGGCCGAGGTGAACTATGCCATGCTGCGCGATCAGGACATGGGCTTCGGCTTTGCGCTTTATGAAACCCAAGGCAACGGCGACCGGGTCGAGGTCGGCGATTATTCCGTCACCACCGCACATCTGACCGGCTATTACGACATCGGGCGCGGCTATCATGCGTCGCTGGGTGTGGGCAAATATCTGGCGGGCGACGTTGGTGCCACCTTCGCGCTGGACCGCGAATATGAAAACGGCTGGAAGGTCGGCGGCTACCTCACCCTGACCGACATGCCCTTCGATGCCTTCGGCGAAGGGTCGTTCGATAAGGGCATCCGCATCACGATCCCCTATGACTACTTCATCGGCACGCCGTCGCGCAAATCCGTGTCCACCACCGTGCAGTCGCTGACCCGCGACGGCGGGGCCACGCTGGACGTGCAGGACCGGCTTTACGACGTGGTGCGCAGCGGACAGCTGGGCGATCTGACTGACACATGGGGACGGTTCTGGCGATGAACATGATGCTGAAGACGACGTCGAAGGCGGGGCTGGCCGTCACACTCGCGCTGGCCGTCACTGCCTGCGGACCGCTGAACGACGGCAATATCGCCACCGGCGCGCTGAAGGCCGTGCAGGCCCGCGTCAGCGGTGCCCCGGCGGAACCGGTCGCCACGGCCCCGGTGCTGACGGCGGCCCAGGTCGCGGCCAATCCGAACGGCTTCATGGTGCTGAACGCCTACAACGGCACGCTGGTCGCCGCCCTGGCGGCGGGTGGCAGCAACGGCAACCGCACCACCTGGCTGTCCGCCGACGGGCTGTCGGTGACGACGCAGAACGGTGTCATGGTCGCAACCCGCGGCTTTCCGCGCGATCTGATGGCGGCAGATGTGGACGGCGTGATGCAGGCCCTGATCGCCGGCGGCGGGTCAGCCACGCGCACCCATGAAACCCTGTCCGGCACCGACCAGATCGTCACCCAGCGATTTGCCTGCACTGTGGCATCCCAGGGACGCGAGACGATCGGCATCATGGGCCGCCAGATCGGCACAGAGGTCTTTGCAGAGGCCTGCCAGTCCGACCGGCTGTCGTTTACCAACCGCTACTGGATCGACGATACGGGGCGTATGGTGCGCAGCCTGCAGGCGATCGCCTCCGACTCGGGCTACATCCAGCTCGACCGACCTTGACACAACGAGCGCTGACGGGTCGAAACCGGGGCAGCAGGTGATCAGCGCAGGGCCGACCCATGATGCAGCTTTACGAAACCAGTGAAATATGGTCGACTCATGGCGTTTCTGCGCCGTACCGCACTCACCTTGGTCACCGCCACCCTACCCCTGACCGCCTGAAATCGCTACCAACCGTGACGCCGAAGCCTTGCGCGTCCCCACTGCCGCTAATGCCTGTGGCGACCGTGACATCATCTCGGCCACCTTCAACGCGGCAGGCCAGGTCGAAGCTATTTGCGGCGACGTCACAGCGTCCGTGCCCGTGGTCAGCGGTTTGGAGGGCGGCGCGGGTGCGCTGGCACTATTGGGTGCGGACCTGCTGGGGGCCGCTGGCAATGGCGATGGTACCCCCTCGACCACCGGCACTCGCTAAGCTTATCTCGCCGATCGCCTCTCTTGGAGTATCTTTACCAGAAGCGGTGGCACTATATTATGATCAGCTTGTAGCCGTCACAGCATCCCTCTCAGATACGCTCCATAATCGGTCTTGGCATAGCGGTCGGCCAGTGCTGTCAGGGCGGCCGCGTCGATCCAGCCCTGCTGGTAGGCGATCTCCTCGGGGCAGCCGGTCTGTATGCCTTGGCGCGATTGCAGGGTCCGCACGAAGTTGCCCGCGTCCAGCAGGCTGCCGTGGGTGCCGGTATCCAGCCAGGCATAGCCGCGCCCCATGCGTTCCACGGTCAGGCTGCCGTCGGCCAGATAGGTTTCCAGCAGCGTCGTGATCTCCAGCTCTCCGCGCTCTGACGGGGTGATACCGCGCGCCCGTGCGCGGGCGGTGCCGTCCAGGAAATAAAGACCCGTGACGGCGTAATGCGATGGCGGGACCTTGGGCTTTTCCACGATCTGCGTGACGGTGCCGTCGGTGTCCATGCCCACCACGCCGTAACGTTCGGGATCTGATACCCTGTAGCCAAAGACCGTGCCACCGGTAGCCTTCGCATCGGCGCTGGCCAGCATTTCGGGCAGGCCGTGGCCGAAGAAGATGTTATCGCCCAGCACCATGGCCGACGCGGCGCCATCCAGGAAATCCTCGCCCACAAGGTAGGCCTGTGCCAGCCCGTCCGGGCTGGGCTGCACCAGCCAGGTGATCGACAGGCCCCATTGGGTGCCGTCCC
>JBBREW010000229.1:0-5161 GCA_038225335.1 Rhodobacterales bacterium | reverse complement strand
GCGCCCAGCGGGCTGGTTGCCGGGCTTGACCGCAGCCTTGCCGGGTTCGCGGTCGCCCAGCAGATCGCGCAGGATGCGGATATCGTGCTTGACTGCGCGTCGCCCGTGTCGGCACTGCTGGATATCGGCATCCCGTATTCGGACAGTCTGGCATGAAGGTCGTGATCCTGAACGATACCCGCCCCGACCACCACCACGGGTGCAGTCGCGTCATGCGGCTGTTGGAAGACGGGCTGCTGCGCCATGGCATGACCATCACCGGGCGCAGTCCCGTCCGCCATGACTGGCTGGCCGACAAGGCGCTGCGCCGGGCCATGACCGACGCCGATCTGATCGTGATCAACGGTGAAGGCACCCTGCATCATGGCAAACCGGCCGCCGCCCGGCTGCTGGGGGTGACTGATGTCGCCGGGACAACGCCGGTCGCCCTTGTAAATGCGCTTTATCAGGATAATCCAGTGGATTGGGTCCCATGGCTGGACAAATTGGCATATATTTCGACCCGCGACAGTCGCAGCGCAGAGGAGATTGCAAGCCGGATCGGGCGGCGTCCGGTTGTGGTGCCTGACCTGACCCTCAGCCGGAGCATCGCGCAGGGACCCGTCACCGCACCCATCGTCTATGGCGACAGCGTCACGGCGGCGGTCAGTGCTGCACTTGCCCAGCGGGCCCGGGCGCAACTGGCTCCTTTGGTGCCCAGCCTGTCCCAGCTGAAGCGGCCAAAGGGCAGGACCCGGCTGACCCGGCTGCTGCGCCGTTGGTGGGTGGACAGATACCAGCGCCACATGATGGCCAACAATCCGACACTGACCCTGTGCGCAACCGAAGACGCCTATGCCGCCCGCATCGCCAGCGCCGGTTTGCATGTCACCGGACGATTCCACGGTGTCTGCTTTTCCATGGCGGCTGGCCGTCCGTTTGTAGCCGTCGCATCCAACAGCTGGAAGATCGAGGCGTTGATCGCCGATGCTGGCCTTGCGCCATGGCGGGTGACGACGGCGGACCAACTGGCAGATCGTCTGGCCGGTCCCGCCGCCGACCTTGGCTTCAGCGTGGCAGAGCAAGCGGCGCTGACGGATTTTCTGGACAGGGCCAGCAAGGGCGCAGAGGCGATGTTTGCCAGCCTTGCCGAACTTGCCCGCAACGGACGCTAGGCGTCGCCTGCCAGTTCAATCACCCGGACCGAAGGAATGGCCGTGCGGGCCAGATCAATCAGATGGCGATGGTGAGTCAGCATGATGACCTGTCCGCGCGCCCCCATCTGCCCGGACAGGGCCAGTGCCGCTGCGGCGCGGTCGTCGTCGAATGTTTCGTGGATGTCGTCGGTGACAAAGGGCAACGGACCGTGGGTCGTCACGAAATCCGCATGACCCGCGATCCGCAAGGCAAGGTAAAGCTGCCCCCGCGTCCCGGTCGACATGGCATCGGCGGCGACAGCCACCCCGTCGCGCAGACCAACAAGACGTTCCGTCTTGCCCATCGGCTGCGTATCCAGCCGGGGCCAGACACCGCCCGTCATCTGTGAAAACGCGATTTCCGTCTGCATCAACATGGCCCCGCGCCGGTCCTGCCGGAACCGGCGCAATGCACCCCGCGCGGCCATCAGACCCAGCAGTTGCGCCGCGTGCCGCTGAGCCTCGTCGCGCAGGGTTTCAAGCGCGGTCGCCCTGTCCTGATCCAGCTGTGCGGCACCGGTTTTCTGGAAGGCCAGTCGCAGCGCCTCTGCCGCCTGACCCTTGCGCGCGGACGCCTGTTCAAGGGCGGTATCGGCAGCCCGCAGTTCGTCATCCAGACGCGGCCCCCGCAGGGCGTCATCCAACGCCTCCTCCTGTGCCAAGGCATCCGGATCGAAACCCACGCCCGCGGCCTGTCTGCTGGTGGTCAGACGGGACAGTGCGGCACGGTCGGCATCGCGTTGCGCCAGCAGCGTGACCCGGTCCTGCGGCGGCATGTCACCCGATAAATCCTGTTCGGCAAACACCTGCGCCACTGCAGCGGTGCATTGATCCACACAGGCCGTCAGGGTGGTGACCTTTTCCGTATCAACCTGCATGGCCTGTTCCAGTTTGATCAGACGCGCGGCCTGCGCCGCGACCGCAGTGGCGCGCATCTGCATGGCCGTCAGAACGGCCGCAGGGGCCGCATCCGCCGTCAGGCCCAACGCGGGGCTGATATCCGCCACCATGTCCCGGAACGCCCGGATCGCAGCCTGCATCCGTGCGATGCGGCGATCAAGGTCCAGACATGCGTGCCGCAGGGTTGCGAGTTCATCCATCGCGCCCATGCGGTCCAGCAGGTCCTGGGCTGTCATGTCGCGACACCACAGCGGTTGCGTGACCGATTTCAGTGCTTCAACTGCGACCCCGTGCCGGATCTGTGCCGCGGCATGGTCCTGTTGCAGGGCGGCCAAGGCGGCCACGGCCTGCGCGCGCCCTGCCGCTGCAATGGCGCGGTGATCCAGATCGGCTTTCATCCGGCGTGCCATGGCCATCACACGGTCGCCGGGTCCGGTCTGACCCAGATCAGCCAGCGCCGCAACGACGGCTGCCAAGCCCGCGTCATGGCGCGACCGGGCCTGTGCTGCTGCCTCTTCTGCGTCATGGGCCGCAGCGTGGCATTGACCCGCAGACAGCATCGCAGCCCGCCGTTCGCGGGCCGTGGCAATGGTGGCATCGGGGGCCAGTCCCAGTTGTGCCATGATGGCCGCCGCATCGCCGCCTGCCGCTGCCCGTTGGTCTGCCGTATCCTGTGCCGTCGCCTGCGCTTGGGTCAGGCGGTCCTTTGCCTGTGCCAGATCCAGCGCAAGGCGGGCCAGTTGCAGACGACCTTCGGCGGATGTGGCATGACGGCTGCGCAGGGTATCGTCGTGCCGCAAGGCGGCCGCGAATGTATCGGCGGTTGCCGCATCCAGCGCGGTCCGGTGGACATGCCACGCCGCATCCCGGTCGCTGCGGGCGCTGGACAGGTCCGGATCGGTGACGACGTCACCGCTCTCCCGGGCCACGCGTTGCAGGGTGGACAGCCGGGTCACATCGCCCTCTGCCGCAACCCTGTCGCGGTCGGCGCTGTCGGCCTGGTGCGCCAGCCGGTCCAGACGGGTCCCCATCGCGGTCAGCGCCGCATCCTCTGGCAACCCGGCCGACAACAGGTCCAGCCAGTGTGCAGGCAACCCCAAGGCCGCCGTCCGCGCGGACAGGCGGGACTTGCTGGCACCCTGTCGCAGGCTCTCCGGGTCGTCCGGCAGGCGGTCCATCCGGTCCAGCGCGTCGATCAGCGCCTCTGCACCCGGAGGCACCGGGTCCTGCGGTCCCATCTGCGCTGTGGCCCGCTGCGCCGCCAGCTTCAGGTCGGTCATCTGTGCCTCTGTGTCGCGCACCGCCTGCGCCACTGCGCGCAGTTGCGACAGCAGGGGGCGTGGCAGGTCGATATCATCCGCCCGGGCATCCGGCCCGCCGACAGTGCGGGCAAGCGTGTCGATCTGGGCCCGCAGCGCCGTCTGCCGGTCGGTCAGGCGACCCAGATCGGCCCATGCACCATTCACCCGGGTCAGCAATGCTTCGCCATCGTCGAACTGCGCCGCCTCGATCACGGCCAGTGCTGCGGCCACCTGTTCACCCGCAGGGTCCGGGACACAGGCAGCCATGGCATCGCGCGTACCCTTCAGCCTGCCCATCGTTTCGGTCAGGTCTGTATCGGCGGCGTCCCTGCGGGCGATCAATGTGGCCACCCGCGCTGTCGCATCGGCGGGTAGCACCGGACCCAATGGACAACCGGCCAGCCTTGATTCCAGATCGGCAATATCCCGGTCCATTCCCCGGCGGCGTCGGGCGACATCGTGCAACAGCGTCGCGGCACGGGCCGTGTCCTTGGCCTGTCGTGCGGCCACAACCGCCGCGTCCGCATCATCCACGTCGGTCTGCAAGCGGTGGACCGTCTGCGGGTCCAGCCGCGCGTCACGGATGCGGGCCTCAACCTCTGTCAGGTCCTTTTTCGCTTTCGCAAGCGTGGTGGCGCGTCCCGATTTCTTGTGAAAACCGTCCACGTCCTTTTCGATATAGTCCAGTTCCGCCGTCAGCCCCGACAACCCCGTCGATCCCGCGTGCAACAGCCGGCCCAGATCGCCCTGGGCACTGGCAATCTCTGCCCCGCCCTCGCGCAGCACGGCATCGTTCAGCGAAAACCGCGTCCGGTAGGTATCGCGGTCCAGATGGTACAGCAGGCCCGCCAACCGCGCTTCGTCCACCGCGCGGCCTTGCGGATCGGTCAGCGACCCTGTCCGCGCGCCGGTGCGGCGCAGGGTCAGGGATTGGCCCGCAGCCTCGATCGTGGCGCCGACCATCATGTCCTTGCGGTCGAACCGAAAGGCATGGGGATGCTGAAGCGGCAAGCCATACAGCAGATCCAGCCATGCGGCATAGGCCGTGCTTTTGCCTGCCTCATTCGGACCATAGACGATGGTGACGTCAGGACCCATCGGGGCGGGACCGAAATCCAGCGTCGCATCGGCAAACCGTCCATAGCGGATCAGGTCCAGCTGGCGCAGCCTCATGACCGGTCCGTGGCCGTGGCCAACCGCATGATCACGGTGTCCAGCCCTTCGACAATCAGGTCGTCAAGCGTTGAGGGGTCCAGCACATCCGCGATCTCGCGGGGCAGGGCGCGGCGCCACTCTTCCACTGCGGCGGCGGCCTCGTCCCGGAACCCCGGCGTGGCGGCATCCTGCTGCATCAATGCGGCCAGATCCGCGACAATCGCCGGTGCCGCACGGTCCGCCGCCGCTGTGAACCGCACGGCCTCGATATACACACCCGGCAGGGTCTGTGCTGCTTCCTCTGCCATCTGGCGGACATAGGCCGGGTCACCGGCCAAGGGGCCTGCATTGCTGACGCTCAGACGTGCGGCCAGCATCGCATCACCCGGCGACACGGCCGCAAGGGCGGTTGCAAATCGGTCCATCAGATCACCGTCCCCGGCCAGATCGACAGGAATGACGGCAAAACGCAGCAGATCAACCGCCAGTGGCGTGGCCTGCACACCGTTTTCGTCGATCTGCACAAGGGTGACCGACCCACCTTGCGTTTCCCTGATACTGCGGCCCTGCGGGATTCCCGGCATGACGGCAAGGCTCCGCCCGGCGCGCCGTTCGAACCGCTGATGGATG